>JAQBVM010000292.1 GCA_027623095.1 Verrucomicrobiota bacterium | reverse complement strand
CGCCAGTGCCGGACTTTTCGTTACGGAACCGGCGCCGTCCACTTGGAGATTCAACGCAAAGTTTCCGGCCGACAGCGTGCCGAAGAGCGCGGTGAAGGCCGGAATGGCATTCGTGATGACAAAATTCAGCGGAGAGTTTGTGAGCGTGGTGTCGTTGACACCCACGAGATTCCAGCGCAGGAAATATTTGCCCGGCGCCGCGATCGCTGAAAGGCGCGCAACCGAACCGTACGGCAGCGGGCCGGTCGCGGGTTGCACGGTCGCGGAGCCGTTGGCCGCGCCGCCGACTGCCGTAACCGTGACCAGCGTGCCAAACACAGCCTGGACGCTTTTCGGCCCATCAACGCGCAGCGTGGCGACAGGATTTGTGCCTGTGACCGAGCCTTCCCAACGGAGAAACGCCCAGCCCGCGAGAGGTGTGGCCGTGACGGAGACGATCGAGTTGCTCAGATAACTGCCGCCCGCTGGATTCAAGATCACGCCGCCGCCGCCAGGCGTTACGTCCGTGACCTGGTAAGTTTCCAAAAACACAAGATGCACCGGCTCGCCCTGGGTCTCCGCGGTGAAGTCCCCCTTGTAGGCGATGGCGCGCACGACGGCCGGAGGTGTCACACGAAACGGCCCGTCGTAAGGGGCCGAGGCTGCGTCAGGCGCGGAACTATCCAGTGTGTAAAAAATCTGCGCGTTAGAGAACGAGCTCTGTAATTTGATTTCAACCGGCTCTCGAGTCACAAATTCGTGCCGGTTCGACGGATCGAACCGGCCATTGACGCGCACGACCGGCGCTCCCAACGGCAGTTCTTCCATCAGGAGAAGTTGTCTCACCGGCACGTTCGTCCGCTCGGTGATCATCCCGGACGGCCATTCCACACGGAGGGATTCGACGACCCCGGCATCGCTCAGGCCGAAATGGGCGATCAGGCTGTTCTGTGAACTCACGCCTGATCCTCCTTCCACTTGCCGCATCTGGGTGACGGTCTCACCATCGACAACCGCTCGGACGCGAACCACCGCGCCAATCGCCGATCGATTCGAAATCCGTCCTTCCAGTTTCACGCGCAGCCACGCGGCGTCGTTCCCGCTATTCCGTCCCAGCCGAGTCACATCCGAAACGTCGGACGCGGTGATCACCGAATCCAAATCTCCATCGCCCTCCAGGTCGAACCACGCCGCGCCGAAGCCTCCGATGGATGTCGCCGCAGAACCCAGACTCGTCAGATTGGTGAACGAGTTGCCGCCGAGGCCGCGATGCAGTTGGTCGGGGCCGCCTCCGAAGCCCGTCACGAGCGCGTCCAGATGGCCGTCGTTGTTGTAGTCTCCCCAGAGTCCCGCCAGGCCATCGCGCGCATCGCGGGTGAGAGATCCCGCTTCGATTCGCGTGAAGTTGTTCTTTCCATCGTTGCACAGAAGGTAATCACTCTCTCCGGAGTCATTGACTACCAGCAAATCCAGGTCGCCATCTCGGTCGGTGTCCGCCCAGGAAACACCCCAGGAATCTCCCAGTGTATTAACGACCGGGTTCTCGGCGACCCGGCTGAACGTTCCATCGCGATTATTGTGGTAAAGGAATAGCCGCCCATCGCCGCTCGGCAAAAGCTGGTTGCTCACGGCCAAGTCCGGCCAACCGTCCTCGTCGTAATCGCCCCAGGATGCGCCTGTAGAATTCCCTGCGTCGTTGACGATCGGCCCGGCGGTGATCTGCTCGAAAGTCCCGTCCCCGCGGTTCCGATAGAGTAAATTGTTTTGATTCTCCCCATTGGCGACGAATAGATCCACGAACCCGTCCCGGTCATAATCTCCCCACGCCGCGGCATAGCTATCGCCGATGTGGCCCAAGCCAGCTTGGACGCCGACTTCTTCAAAACTGCCATTCCCGCGATTCATGAAAAGCAAGTTGCCTCCAGCAAGTTTCAGCCGAGTCACGAACAGGTCCAGATTCCCGTCGTTATCGTAGTCGGCCCAGACACCCGAGCGCCTTCCGCTGGCCGAGCCGGACAACATATCCGTAGATACAACGGCAAACTGGCCGCTTCCGAGATTTCGGTAAAGACGGCTGGCGCCGCTGCTATTCGCGAAAAACAAATCTTCCAGACCATCGTTGTCGAAGTCGCCGACCGCCACACTCCTGGCCAAGAGGTCGGGGAAGTCACTGGAACCGACGCGATCAAATCGGGCTTGCCACTCCACGGTCACTTGCGCCGCTTGGCTCTCCAATGTGCCCAAGCTGTTCCGTACCGCTACCTTGTAAACGCCGGAATGAACTGGGAGAGCTTTTCCCAGGGTGAGCGTGGCATTGGTTTGGCCGACAAGGGCCACGCTGTTGAGAAGCCATTGATAAGCGAGCGGCGTTGTGCCGAAAGCATCGACACGCAAGGTCGCGTCCGTGCCCGCCGCCACCGTCTGATTTTGCGGCTGAGTCGTAATCGAGGGAGGGCCAACCGCTTCCGGTGTCCCCTTCCGAATCGTGTTATTGCCGATGTCGGCCACGTAAAGATTGCCCGCGCTGTCCACAGCCACGCCGCCGAGAAGATTGAACCGCGCCGCGCTCCCCCGCCCGTTCGCGCTGCCGATGTTTCCCGCTGAACCCGCCAAGGTGCTCACGACCCCGTCCGGCGTTATCTTTCGGATCGTTTCGTTAATCTGATCCGTTACAAACACGTTGCCCGCGCTGTCCACGGCCACGCCAATTGGCCGTCCGAACCGAGCCACGCTGCCTGGTCCATCAGCAGTGCCAAAACTTCCCGCCAAGCCAGCCAGCGTGCTCACCACCCCGCTCGGCGTGATCTTTCGGACGGTGCGGTTCCCCGAATCCGTCACATAGAGATTGTCCGCACTATCCACGGCCACGCCCACCGGGTTCTGGAATCGCGCCGCGTTCCCCGTCCCGTTCGCGCCGCCACTGCTTCCCGTCATACCGGCGAGAGTGCTCACGACTCTGGCCGGCGTGATCTTCCGGATCGTGTGGTTCTCCCAATCCGCGACATAGATGTTTCCCACGCTGTCCACGGCCACACCCTGAGGGAACGCGAACCGTGCCGCGGTCCCCGTCCCATCCACACTGCCCCTGTTCCCCGACAAACCGGCCAGCGTGCTCACGACTCCGCCCGGCGTGATCCGCCGAATCGTCTGAGAATCCGACACGAATAAGTTCCCTGTGCTGTCCACCGCCATGCCAGACGGACGGTCAAATCGCGCCGCGGTCGCGCTCCCGTCCACGACGGCACTGATCCCCAGCGAACCCGCGAACGTGCTCACCACCCCGCCCGGCGTGATCTTTCGAATCGTCTTGTTCTCTCGATCGGCCACGAAAACGTTCCCCGCGCTATCCACCACCACGCCTTCCGGATTGTTGAACCGCGCCGCGCCGCCCACGCCGTTGGCGCTGCCCGCGCTGCCGGCCGAGCCCGCCAGCGTCGTGAAGGTGTATTCGACTTGTGCCGCCGCGACGCCGAATGGCCTTGGCAAAACCAGGCTCACCACGACGACAAGATTCAAATGGAGGCGATTCATCGTTACTTAGCCGCGTGGCGGCAAACCGCGTCGCCTTTCCCCTCACCCCGACCCTAACCGCTGTTGGTTCTTGCATACTTCTTCAGAAGATGGGAGATACGAGAAGGTTATGTCTATTTCATTCTCGCCGATGACGATTTTATCGACCAGGCTTTCGACGATTTTGCGTTTATCCGCTACAGGAAGGGATGGCCATCGCTCATAGAGCGTGTTTGCTTCGTGAAGGATTTCGTCTGCCGAAAGCTGGTTGATTTTGAGGAAATCCACCTCGGCTTGGAGTTTTGGCAACTCGGCCACCAGTTGGTTTAACCGCTCCTCGGCAGGTTTGTAGAACTCGCCAAAACCTTGCCCAGTGATCTGACCGTCCACGTAGAGTCGGTGGGTGCGAGCCATTTCCTCGCGCACCTTCTGCACTTCACGCTGATGGGCGCTCAGCAGGCTTTGCTTGGTCGAAAGGTTCTTGGTCGCCTCTCGCAAATGTTCAGCAATTTTGTGCGGTTGGGCAAAGAAAGCCTTCAATTCATCTTGGAAGATGCCTTCAAGGTCTTTCATGGGAATCTTGTTACAGCATTTGCGGCAGAAATAGGTCGGGTATTTGGAGCGAACATACATCTTGTGCCCACACGCGCACTGCGCAAGGCCACTGAAGAGTTGCACCGGAGCCGGCCCAGGACGTTTGAAGCCCTTGGACTGCTCTTCGATAATCTGGTTTACCTGATCCCACAGGCTCTCAGAAACGATCGGTTCACATTGGATTTGGCCCCATTCGATCTCCGGCTTGAGCTGTCGCTTCCACGATCCGTCCTGGCGGAAACGATTGAAGCTGTAAATGCCTTTGGCACTGGTGTCGGTAAGGGCACGGAACACCTGCGTGTCGCGCCAAACGACACCGCCACGGGTGCGGTAACCGGCGGCGTTCAAAAGCTTGGCCACCTTGCCTTTGCGGCGATGCTCCAAGAATAACTCATACACTTTCCGTCGGGTGGGGGCTTCTTCGGGATGAGGCACCAATTTGCGATCCTTCCAGTGGTAACCAAACGGTGCGCTGCCATTGATGGATTTCCCCAGTTTGGCTCGGGTAAGAACTGAGGCGTTGACCCGTTCGGTAATTTCCTCCCGCTCCCATTGGGCGAATACGCCCAAAAGGTGAAAGAACATCCGGCCTCCGGCAGTGCTCGTGTCAATGGCTTCGCTTAAGGAGATGAGGTCAGCCTGGTGCTTGTTGAAAAAGTCTGCAAAGTCTTCCAATTCCCGACGGTTGCGGGACAAACGTGCCAGTTTGGAAAAGACCAGCGCCGTGACGTGCCCGCGTTCGACATCCTTCATCATGCGCTTGGCCTCAGGATGCTGCATTACCGCTTTGCCGCTCTGACCCGCCAGGTCGTAGATTTCCTTTACCTGCCAACCCCGGCTTTTGGCATAGCTGCGGGCGCGCTCTTCGTGATGTTCCGGGCTTTCGCCCTTGGCCTGGTCTTCGGTGGAAACCCGAATCCAAATGCCAACGCTCTTGGATTCGGCCTTCAAAAGACTAGTGTCTTTCATAGGATTACTTCATACGCGAAGACAATTAAGGGTCAACATCAATAGCTTGTAAGCTGCCTTACTTTTTTCAAGGGTCACAAATGCTGAAAAAACCGTTCCTGTCCGAATCGGAATTGGCTGCCTCAGCCAAAGCCTTTCGCTTGAAATCCGGGAAAAAGAAAGCGGCGGTTGGCCGCGAGATGGAGGTTAGACGTTCAACGATCCAATTGGCCGAAGAGAACCCCGAGCAAAGCCTGACCAGGTTGCGCATTCGCATTATCGAAAAATATTCGCCCTACAAAGTGGTGGGGCCTGTCTATTTCTTGGAACGTAAATGACAAGGTCATTCCTTGCGGCGCATGGTTTCGGCCAGCATCTTTAACCCCGCCGCCTCATGCGCTTTGGCTTCCTCCGGCGTCAATTTGGAGGAACGCCGCTTGATCTTGTATTTTCCTAGTTTGAGCTCATCAGCGGGGGGCGCGGCGCTTTCGTGAGATGCAAGGCTTTGGAGGTACGCAATGAACTGGTCGGGGGTATAGTAACCAACCCGGGTCAATTCCTCGGCCTGAAGACAACCAGAAACAGCCTCTTGGATCTTTGCCAACCGTCCTTGAATGATGCAAATGACCGCCACATGTTGACAACCCGCGTTGAGGCACTTGGCCACATTGCCGACTTCATGATCAACCGTGGTCATGATCGAGATTTCACACGCGATGGTTAGATTGGGTTTTTCCAATGCGACATCGATTTTCTGGCCGTTGGCGATTCGCTTCTCGCGGACTGGATAATACCCCAAGGTGCGGGCAACCGATTCAATCCTCTCGCGAATCAGGTTGTGTTGATGGCCACCGATCCCCCTATCTTCCTGAACTGGTCGATCCAGCTGAGGAGGGGGAATCGACGTCGAACCGGGCGGCGGACTTTCGGGCGTTGATTTCAGTGCTGATGCTTCCGAACCCTCGGATGAAGCCGCCTTTCCGGCAGTGGCATCCGCCGGCAGTCCTTCGATCTTTGAAACCGTTTCTTTCGGAACTTCGGCAGACTTCCTTCCCGAGTCCTTCGGAGTGGTTGTGGGAACGGGTTTTGGGGTGGGCGTCCTTGGCGTTTCGTCCTCGGAATGGAGCTTTGCGAGCAAAGCCGCCTCGATGTCCGCCCTGGATGTTCCGTACTTTTTCCTGGAAGCCTCGATGATACGTCGCCTGTTTTCCTGTGCTTCCCATTGCGGCGGACGTTCGAACTGGGGAACAGCGAGGTTGAAATCAAAGTCGCTCCGCTCGACGCGAACGATGGCTTCCCCGGTGCCGAGATTTTGCAGGTCCTTGGCCTCGAAAAAGCCGAATCCTTCGCCCAACTTTCGTGCATCCTCATCACCGACACGAAAGACGACCCGAGTATGCGTGTTCGACATGACCGCGCCCGCAACTTCGGAATCGCGCTGGAGTTGCCGCAATTCCTGGTGCGCAAGCGTGAGGCCCAACCGGTATTTGCGCGCGCCGGTCAAGATTTCCGCCATCGAAGGTGTGATGAAATTGTGGAATTCGTCGATATACAGCCAAAAGTCGCGCCTTGCTTCCGCCGCCATCCTCTGTCGGCTCATGGCAGTCTGTTGGAACTTTGCCACCATGAGCGACCCGAGCAGAAACGCGTTCTCGCGCCCGATCTGTCCTTGCGACAACTTCGCCAGAAAGATTTTGCCCGAATCCAGGATGTCAGCGAAGTCCAGACGATTCACCGGTTGCGACATCATGTAGCGGATTGATTTCGGGGAGAGAAACGTCTCCAACCGAGTCAGCACCGGGCCGATAGATCGGTTGCCGGTGAGCTGAGGAAACGTTTTCTTCCAGTAGAACACCACGTCCGGATCGGCCACGGTTTTCAGGAATTCAGCGCGAAAGCCCGGATCAACCAGGAATCGGCGCATGTCCGCGAGCGTCCCGCCAGCGCTACTCTCCAAGAATGCGAGGATCGCGTTCTGGAGCACGCTCCCCATCTGATCCCCCCAACTGGTCGAGAGCCGCTGGAAAATGGAAACGAGATCCGACGCCAGCAACGTCTTCTCGAGATCGCTGTGCGCCAAAAGAATGTTGAATCCCACCGAATACTCCTCATCCGCCGGATCAACCAGGACGACATCGTCGATTCGCTCCGGTGGGATCAAGGCCAAGATGTCCTCGACCAAGTCTCCGTGAGGATCGAGCACGCCCACGCCCTGCCCGTTCTCGATGTCTTGTCGGATGCAATTGAGCAGTAGCGTCGATTTGCCCGTGCCGGACGCTCCGACGACGTGCATGTGTCGCACCCGTTCCTCTGGTCCCATTCGAACATCGAGGGTTCGTCCTTGATGGATATTTCGTCCGAGCAACACACCGCCGGGGCGCGAAAGCTTGGCTGGCGCAGCCTTGGTCTTCTTCGTTTCCCGAAGCAGTTTTGGGGATCGGACAACTGCACCGGGCAAGTGAACGAATCCAATCAATTCATCTGTATTGAGCAGCATCCCCGAGCGCCGGGATTGACGGAGCAACAAGTCCTCAACGTGGCTGGAAAGTGGATAGTCGTCGTTCGTGAGTGGAATTAGTTCATTTCCAGCGGGGTTGGTGAACGTGTTCAAGGACCCTGCCAGATGTCGCGCAATTTCCCAGGTCCGATCAAAATCCTCGCTTTGAGTGGCGATGCGCACGACTGCGGCGTAGAGGGGACGCGAGATTTTCTTCCGAGCTTCTTCGAGTAATCCCGGAGCGTTTGAGAAGAACGCATCGCCGTTGTTATCCATCACTGCGCGCATAATGCTCTCGGCCCATGGCTGGCGCGCTCGCCGGAAGATGACTTGAACGAGACCAAGCTCGTTCTCTCTCAGCCCGGCCAGAGCGCCGATAATTCCGACGAATGGATCGAGTTTGCCGGACGCCAGACGCAGCATAAACTCGTTGCCAAGCCCGAACTCAACCACGGCCGACTCCATCTCCATCCAGGCGGTGGCGAGAGTGTTTTGCTGCGGCTGAAACACGGCTTCAGGAAAAAAGGCCTGAAGTTGCTGACCCACCAAGGAAGCATCACGGCGACTCACCGCGAATTGTGCTCCGCTCTGACCGGGCAGCCCCAGTAGTTCAAACGTCACTGGTTCGCGGCACAAGGACAGGCTCAGGAGAAACTGTTCGAATGCGTCGCGTGAAATGTCGAGATTGGCCGGGAGCAGAGTTTGGAGTTCAATCAGATCACGCCGCTTTGCCACCATCTCAGGCTCCGGTTCCTCGGGTTCTTCGATCGGTGGGGGAGATTCCTGCGGTTTCTTCTCACCGAGCATTTGCCGGAATGAACCCGCCCATCGACTGAGAATCGTTTCTTCCTGGCCGTCGTCACGGACCGCATTTCGGGAGACAAAATGTCCGACAAAAGGCCGGAAGGGAGGCTCTGGATCAACAGGATCGGCCCAGACGGTCCAACCCCGTCCGCGCCGCTCCCATGCGTAAAATTGCCGGGTGAGTAATTCCGAAACGGAGGGCGAGTCGTCCATGCCAGGTCACCGAAGTTCGGGCAGAACGGGCTTCGACTCAGCCTCCGTCAACGGTTTGAGTCCCTTCTGAGAAATCAGTGTTCCGACCGCTTCCTGCACCGAACGGTTCACCGCTTCGCGATACATGGCGTGCTGATCCTGCCGATAGTAGGTGTTCGGATGAAACCATGTCTCGTAAATCGGGCCATAACCGGGCACTTGGCATATCTTTTCATCCAACCAAGTAAAATTGACATTGGTCGCCAGTCGCATCAGCGACCAAAGGGTCGTGAAGATGACTCCGAACAACACCAGAACCGTCGTGAAATCAAACCAGCGCAAAAGCGGGGCGGACCCTGCGAGGAGAGTCACTGCGGCGAATACATAGTCGAAGAAAAAAGCTCGCCTTCGACGATCAAACAGTCGTGAAGAAATGAAGAATCCGGAACCGAATGGAGCCGCGCATATCTCCGCGACAACTCGCTCCCGCCGCATTTGATAATACAGGCGGCGTTTAGAGTAAATCGTGCCCTCACGGAGAAAAATGTAATCACGGAGCAAGTCCGGCAC
>JAQBVM010000010.1 GCA_027623095.1 Verrucomicrobiota bacterium | reverse complement strand
CGAGAGTTGTCGGCGTCCTTCTCGGCGGAAGTGCGGAGGGTGGTCTGCCCTCATTCGGAGATGCGCCCGCCCGGCAGGGCCTCCGCAGCCATTCGCGTCTATTCGCGTTCATTCGCGGTGGAAATCTCTGCGTCCTTTCGCGGTTAAGAAAAACATGAACCTCGAACAAGCGAGAAAGACCATCGGCGAAACCTTCCGGCAGAAGTTCGACGAGCCGCGCTTTCTTTGTTTCATCCGCAACCTCGTCAACCACCTCGACGAATCCAAGAATCAGACTTGGACGCTAATGAAGAAGATGTTCCAATTGCGAGGCTCTTCACCCGCCAGGTGAGACAATCCTGGGAATGGTTCCTTCAGATCTCTTTGATTAGCGTGGATTAGCGGTTTCTCAACTGCCGAATCTAGGATGAACGGTTGCGATTGCGACAGGCAAAGACGATTTGATGTATGCGCACTACGGCCTGACCAAGGATGGTTACCGCATTCTGGTCGCCACGGAAGTCCTCGCGGAAGGTGTGAACGGGCACAGTCCCAACCAGGAAGTAAAATGTTTTTCGGTTTTGAACAGGCTCAGATCAAACCTCACGGTTCGTTCGATTGGATCGACTTGAGGATCTGTTCCGCGGCCGCAACGGGGTTCTCGGCGGCGTATATGGGGCGGCCAATGACAAGCCAGTTAGCCCCCGCGCCTAGTGCTTCCTTTGGGCTCAACGTTCGCTTTTGATCGTCGTTACGACTGTCTGCAGTTCGAATACCGGGCGTGACGAGTTGAAGCTCTTCCGGAACCAACCTGCGAAGCGCAACCACTTCAAGTGGAGAACAGACTAAACCGCGAAGGCCAGACTCCGCCGCAAGAACCGCCAGACGTTCAACCTGCCGCCCAATATCTGCTTGCATACCAACTTCGCTGATAGATGCGACGTCCAGACTTGTCAGGACCGTCACTCCCAGCACCAAAGGAGCGGCTGTTCCTAGGCTGCCGGCTGCCGCCTGAGCCGACTCTTCGGCCGCTTTCATCATTTCTCTTCCTCCGCTCGTGTGGATTGTTAGCATCTGGACATCCAATCGAACGGCCGCGGCGACCGCTTTTGCAACGGTATTGGGAATGTCATGAAACTTTAGATCAAGGAATACCATCCCTCCAAACCCGCGAATCTGCCTCACCATTTCGGGTCCGGCTGAAGTGAAGAGTTCGCTTCCGATCTTAAATGCGCCGACGTGGGGCAAAAGCTTTCGAGCCAGGTCAAGGGCTCTTTCAGGCGTGGAAACGTCAAGGGCGACGATGATCGGATTGTTCACAGGACGTGTTATGCACCAACACCACTGCCGTGTCATGCGAAACCGGGATCCGGCCATCCACCAATGAACGCGGCGTTCTACTACTCCAATAAAGCGCGGTAGAATCGCGGAGAACTTCCGGCGGCTTCGGAATCAACGATTTCAACTCCGCCGCCGTCTGTAATCGTCACGCTCCGCATCAACGTCCAGTGAATCAGGTCCCTGGAAGTCTCGATCCGGAAAACACTGCCCGGTTTTCCAGAAACCGAAAGCGGGACGGTGAGGTTCTCAGAGTCGAGTATTCGCAGCGTCAGAATCACAGATCGAGCCACCTCCAGACTCACTTTCAACGACGCGCTCGAAGCTCCGCCGGTCGAAGAAAACACAACCAACGAGTCGTGGACGCCCGGGGAGAGCAGATTGGCGTTTTCGTTGATAAACACCGATATCGGAACAGCCTCGCCCGCTTCGAGGCGGCCGTGATCCGGCGTGAGACTGTTCCACAGCTCGCTGCTGCTGGCGTGCCACGCGAGACTGGTGCTGCCCGGGTTCATCAAGTTCACCTCCGTTCGAGATGAAACGTTTCCGAGAGGGATCAATTCCGAAAACCGCAAGCTATCCTGCGGTTCAATTGCCAGTTTTGCAGAGGGTGAAATCACTGTCAGAACAACTTCCCGATCCGTGCTTTTGCTTGGGTCGGCCGAGTATCGAAAAATTGCGCGGCTTACATAGCGTCCGTCGGCGAGGTTCCGCGCTTCATCCGTGATCGACACTTCGATGTTGATCCCTTCTCCCGGAGCCAGCAAGCCTTCCCTGGGTGTAATAAAGACCCAATCCGCCTCCGTCTCCGAGATCCAGTGCAATTCCGCGTCGCCTCGGTTCTCTAACCGATACACGCCGCTCGCCGGGTTAAACGGTCCGCCGGTAAAACCGCTCGAACGGAGTTCTGAAGCTGGAGTAACGTCTAGAATCGCACCACGTCCCGTAATCGTAAGTAGTAGATCGCGCGACGTGTTGCCGTTTCCGGACTCAAGATTCTCGAACAACAGGACGCCCGAATAGGACCCGCCGGCTAGCAATGTGCCGAGAGAATTGACCGTGGCGGAGACAGTGGTCTGCTGGCCCGGCAACAGAGTGCCGGTCGAGGTCGAAAACGAGAGCCACTCCACGCTGGCCCGAACCAACCAAGTCAGCGAGGAATTCGACGTGTTCTCCAATGTGTAAGTCTGCCGTTCCGGCGAGAACGGTCCTCCCGCTTCGCCTGAAGACACGAAATCAGCCGTAGTTTGAACGAGCAAGCCGCCCGTTTCCGGAGGTGCAAACAGAATTGTCTGATTGTTCTTGAGCAAAGTACTGCCTCCGTACGCATAGCGTTTCGCCACGGTGCCGTTTGCATTTTCGATCCCCACAGCCGCGGTTTTCCCGGCGCCCCGGCTTCGATTCGGTTCCACCTTCAGGTACTGAAACAGGATTTCGTCCGATTCCTCGCGCAAGACGATCTGGAACGTGAAGGAATAGGTGCGTCTCGACTGGTGCGGAACGTTCACCCACGAAACGACAGCGCTACGTTTTGGCGCGGCGCCGATCGTGCCGATGCGAATCTCCCCACCCGACGCTGGGTTCAGGTCGTCCCACCACGGACAGATAATCGCATTCGGAGCTACCGCGTTGGGCAAGTTTGAGTTAAACGGAGTGTCAAGCTGTTGATTGATAAAGCCAATCAGACCATTGGCGCCCACAAAGAATTCCCGATAGCGCTTTCCGTAAAATTTGAATTCGAAGGGAAGTGCTCGGGCGCTGCTCACGCCGTCGTCTGGCAAGCGAATGCTGGACATCGATGAGGGATCAATCCAATCAAACGGCTCACTGCGAAGACTGTAATTGGCCGCCACAGAAATCACGCGGCTCTTTGTGCGTTGGTTTCCAACGGCATCACGGACGGTTAGCGTAACCGTAAATTCCCCTTCCCGTTCAAACACGTGTCTCGGGCTGAACTCTGTGTTCCCGGGCGATCCGTCTCCAAAATTCCAGGTGGACCGAATTGAATTGCCAAACGAACCATTCGTGAATCGCACAGTGAGCGGCGGGCTTCCGGTGACAATGTCCGCCGCGAAATCGGCCACAAGACTAGTGCGCAGCGCGCTATCGAGATTCAGGCGCCCTTCGGTGACGCTCCTGCCTTTCAAACCGTCAATTGGATCTGTCGTCGCCAGAATTCGACCAATGCTCTGCTTGTAGCTTTCGCCCGGGAAAAGCTGCCTCGCCAGCGCCAATGCGCCCGTCACATGCGGCACTGCCATCGACGTGCCACTGAGAAACGCGTACGCTGAATCCGAACGATTGTAAGTGGAATAGATCGATTCTCCCGGGGCGGCCAGATCAACGCTGATGGCGCCAAAATTCGCGGCGGCGGCCAGAGAATCCGTTCGCGTCGTGCCGGTCACGGAAACAACATTGTCGAGATCGTAGTTGGCCGGATAGCTGGGAATTCGATCGTTGTCCACGGCCTCGTTGCCCGCTGCTGCGACCACGATAATGCCCAAAGCGCGGCACTGGCGTATCGCCGATTCCAGAAATAACGAATTGTTTTGATTCCCCCAGCTCGCGTTGATGATCGAAGCGCCATGGTCGCGCGCATAATCAATGCACTGAATCGCGTCCGAGATCGAACCGCTTCCCCGCGTATCCAAAAATCGGCAGGCGATCAGTTGCACGGTCCACGTGACCCCGACGACTCCGAGGCGATTGTTGCCGACGGCCCCGATGATCCCGGCGACGTGCGTTCCGTGGCCATCCGGATCGTTTGGGTCTCCTGTGTTCAGAACCGTGTCGATCCCGTGGACGTCATCGACGTATCCGTTTCCGTCGTCATCAACTCCGTTCGTGGCTTTGCTTCTTCCAACCCGGTCGAATCCAGTTTCGCCTGGATTGGACCACATATTGCGCGCCAGATCTTGGTGTGTGTAACGAATCCCGGAATCGATCACCGCCACAATCACCTTCGAAGCATCGGTCGCGACATTCCATGCTTCGGGCGCGTCGATGTCCGCGTCCGCTCGACCTCCGCTGCGCCCGGTATTATTCAGATTCCAGAGAGTTCCGTTTGCATAACTCGGATCGTTCGGGGAAGCGAACGCATGAACCCAGTAGTCCGGCTCCGCAGATTCGATCAGATCTGAGGCTTCACAGCGATCGACCATTGCTTCAACAGTGGAGTTGTTGGGCAGGTCAAGCAGCACGCCGTTTTCCACAATTCGGAAACCCCGCCGGACTTTCAATCCGTTGGCCTCGTTGAATTGAGAACGCTTTTCCGGTGGGGCATTCGCTTTGAACCGGACCAAAATCCGATCGGGGCGGTACAAACCAGAGACCGCAGTCAGAGCCGGGCTCGTCGTCGATTGCGCCATCACCGGCACCAACCAAAGCGCAAAACACACCGCGACAAATAATCGTGACCAACCACGTACAATCACGGAGAGAAAGATAGCGATTTCCAGGCCAATTGTCTCACGGCACGCAAAGGAACGGCATTTCTGAGGAGCCCGTAGCGTTGACGACACTTGTGACGTTTGCAGTCCCGCCTTTAGGCTAATGCCATTCGGTAATTCATCCCCCATGACAACGGCAGAAAACCAACGGCGTATCGCAGGCTCCCACAATCCCAACGGGATTGCGCAACGAAGCCCAGGGTTGCAAGGCACGAGCTACCCTGGGAAACCGTCGCCCCAGATTACAACCCCAACAGGGTTGCGTCTCAATCCCAAACATATCGTTCATCCCATTCGGCCTGCGTAATCGTGCGGCCAAAACGCGCCAACATATGAATGTGGTCCTCGACTCCACCAATGAGGATGGGCGGACAATCGAGGCGTTTGGAAACCTCTCCCAAATATGCGTGCAATGTCCCACGAATCTTTCGGTCCCGAAGAAGTGGACGGCGGTCTTTCGTTGAGAAGATCAGATGAATGTAAACGATCGACAACGATTGGGGCATAGGTTTCCTTTCATTTCAGGTCGCAACCCCGTCGGGGTTGTGGCGTACGCCCTCATCTGTAACGGAAAATTGGGAGGGGGAGGCTCCCGCCGAACCCTGGAATCCGCCAAAAAAGAGTTTGTCGCCAGTCTCGCCCTCCCACCCAAAACGATGACCGATTCTTGATTGGGCCTTTTCATCCGAATCGACTCCCCGACGCCACTTCATCAAGATACGACTAATGATTGCCATGATGCGACAAGCGTGGATGATTCTCGATATGGATGTTGGGGAATATTCGATGACTTATGCTTGAATCTTTATTGTTTCCGAAGACGGTGGCGGTGATTGGCGCGTCTCGCGACGCGGGAAAGGTTGGGCACGCGGTCGTAGCCAACCTGCTGAACGGCGGGTTCGAGGGGACGATCATTCCCGTCAATCCGAAGGCGGAGTTAATTCTCGGATTGAAGAGCTACGCAAGTCTCGACCAATTCTCCGGTGAGATTGATCTCGGGATTGTTGTTGTACCGGGAAAATACACGAAAGAGGCCGTCGAATCCTGCATTACCGCCGGCGCGCAGGCGTTGATTGTGATCACTGCCGGTTTCAAAGAAACTGGCGCTGAAGGAGCGGAAGCGGAGCAAGAGCTCGTCAAGCTGTGCCAGGCGTCCGGTGCGAGGCTCTTGGGTCCAAATTGTCTGGGCTTGCTCAACACGCATCACAAAATGAACGCCACGTTTGCGCCCTCGGTTCCGCCGACTGGCCGCGTCGCGCTGATCTCCCAATCCGGCGCGCTCTGCGTCGCGATCCTGGATTGGGCGGCGAGCCAAGGGATTGGGATGAGCAAGGTCATTAGCATCGGAAACAAAGCGGATTTGGACGAAGTCGATTTTTTGCAGGCTCTGGCTCGGGACGAAACGACCAATGTGATCGCCGGGTATCTTGAAAGCATCAACGAAGGCGACAAATTCCTTCGTGTCGCGGAAGAGACCGCCGCGGTGAAACCGGTCGTTCTGCTCAAAGTTGGCGTTACCCAGGCCGGCGCGAGAGCCGCGTCTTCGCACACCGGAAGCCTGGCCGGGGCCGATATCGCGTATGGCGCGGCGTTCAAAAGAGCAGGCGTGATTCGAGCGGAGAATATTGAGGCGCTTTTTGATTACGCACTGGCATTCACATTTCAGCCGCTGCCGGCAGGCAATCGAGTCGCGGTGATTACCAATGCCGGAGGACCTGGAATCATGGCCGCAGACGCGAGCGAAAGCTTAAAGTTGGAAACGGTTTCTCCATTGGAGGCAACCAAATCGGCTCTCCAGGCCGTGCTGCCTCCGGCCGCCTCTGTCGGGAATCCGATCGATGTGATCGGAGACGCCGACCCCGACCGCTATATCGAGGCGTTCGAACTCGTTCAACAGGATGAAAGTTTCGACAGTGTCATCGTTGTGGTGACACCCCAAAACATGACAAAACCGCTGGAGCTTGCAGAGAAACTGGCCGCGGCACACGCGGGCAAGAAGCCACTCTTGACCGTGTTCATGGGAGGCGACGAGGTGTCTGCGGCGAAGAAGAGACTGATGGCGTTGGGAATCCCGAACTACTCGGCGCCGCATCGCGCCGTGGCAGCGCTGAAAGCGATGTGTGATTACTCCGAGTGGCGCCGGCGCCCTCCCCGCGTGGTGGCGCGTTTCCCCGCAAATAGGCGGCGTGTGGACCGCGTCATTCAGTGGCATATCCGCAGCGGGATTCAGCAAGTGGGCGAAGTGGAGGCGAAAGAGATTCTGCGGGCTTACGAATTTCGAATTTTTCCCGGCGCGCTGGCACGGGATGCGGACGAAGCGGTGGAGGTCGCCAACCGAATCGGGTTTCCGGTTGTTTTGAAGATTTCGTCGCCGGACATCATTCACAAGTCGGACTTCGGTGGCGTGCGCATCAATCTTGCCAATTCCGAGCAAGTGCGTGACGCATTCGATTTGATGATGGTGCGCGTTCAGCGCCTTTCGCCAAACGCGCACATACGGGGCGCCTACGTCGAGACGATGGGACATCGAGGGCGCGAAGTAATCCTGGGAATGACTCAGGATCCGCAATTCGGTCCCATGCTGATGTTTGGCTTGGGTGGAATCTTTGTCGAGGTGATGAAAGACGTGACGTTTCATCTGGCTCCCATCACGCAGCAGGAAGCGATGCAGATGTTGATGGGCACCCGTTCGTATGCGCTGTTGCAGGGCGCGCGCGGCCAGGCGCCCGTCGATCTGAATGCGATCGCGGTAGCGCTGCAACGGATCAGCCAGCTCGCGACCGATTATCCTGAAATCATGGAATTGGATATCAATCCGCTCATCGTGGGTGAGGTTGGCAGCGAAGCGTACGTCGCGGACGCTCGCATGACGCTGGCGTCCAGAGATAGGCAGGTGAGCTAATATGAATGCGAAGCCGATCAGCTACGATCCCACTTGGAAGGAAAAGCACCAGCCGATGATCACAACGGCGGAGCAAGCGGTCGGGCGGATTCGTCCGGGCCAAAGGATTTTCATCGGAACCGGCTGCGCGGAACCGCTGGAACTGGTCGCCGCCTTGACCAAGCGAGCGAGGGAACTGTCCGACGTCGAGATTGTCCACTTGTTGACCTTTGGAGACGCACCCTACGCACACCGCGAGCTGGCGCAGTATTTTCGAGTGAACAGTTTTTTCATCGCTGAAAACGTCCGGGAAATCATTCAGGAGGGTTTGGGAGATTACTCTCCGATTAACCTATCCGAACTGCCTCGCTTGTTCGATTCAGGCCAGATGCCGCTGGACGTCGCTTTGATTCATGTCACACCGCCAGACCGGCACGGCATGTGCAGCCTGGGTGTTTCGGTCGATATCGTGAAGAGCGCGGCCGAGAACGCATCGCTCGTGATTGCCCAGGTGAACCCGAACATGCCGCGAACCCTGGGAAACTCATTCATTCACATTTATGACATCGATGCATTGGTTCCCTCGGAATCGCCGATTCCGGAAGTGACACTGCCCAAGGCGAACGATACGACGCGGCAGATTGGGGAGAACATCGCGGCACTCATTGAAGACGGATCCACGATCGAGTTCGGCATCGGGCGCATTCCGCAGTCGCTGCTCGGCTATCTGAGAGACAAGAAGGATCTCGGCATCCATACCGAGATGATTTCGGATGGGATTATTGATCTCATCGAGGCCGGCGTCGTGACGGGTTCGCGCAAAACGCTGGATCGCGGAAAGATTGTTGCGAGTTTTGCCCTGGGGACAAAGCGGTTGTACGAGTTCATCGACAACAATCCGCTCTTTGCGTTTCACCCCACGGAATACGTCAATGATCCCCATATTATCCATCAGCAGAAGAAAATGGTGGCGATCAACACCGCGCTAGAAGTCGATCTGACCGGGCAGGTTTGCGCCGACTCAATCGGGGCCAAATTCTTTTCGGGGGTTGGAGGCCAGGTTGACTTCAACCGTGGAGCCGCCAAAGCACCCGGAGGCAAGGCGATTATCGCGCTCCCATCCACCGCCAAGAACGGCGCTGTTTCCCGGATCGTGACTCATCTCAGCCCAGGCGCCGGGGTCGTGACAACACGCGCGGGAGTGCATTACGTCGTGACGGAGCACGGCGTCGCGTATCTGCATGGCAAAAGCATTCAACAGCGGGCGTTGGCGTTGATTAGCATTGCCCATCCGGATTACCACGCCGATTTGCTGCGGGGAGCGATCGAGTCGAAATACGTTTCCACCGATCTCGCCGACAAAGAAGGCAAGATTATGATCGGTCCAAAGGAACTGCGCACGACTCATCTTCTCAACGATGGCACGCAGATTTATTTCCGTCCGATTCATCCCACCGACGAACCGCGCATGCGCGACCTGTTCTACCGTCTCTCCGAGGCGACGTTGTACTACCGATTCATGGGGCATCAAAAGCGGGTTCCACGCCGGCAAATACAGGATTTCGTCTATATCGACCACCGCAGTGACGTCACGATCGTGGGCACAGTGCCGGAGGCCGATGGCGAGCAGATTATTGCCATCGGAAGTTACTATCTCGATCCAAAAACAAATATGGCCGAAGTGGCGTTTACCGTCGCGGATTCATGGCAGGAGAAAGGGATCGGCACGTTCCTGCTCCACTATTTGATCCGAATCGCCCGACGCAACGGCATCCGTGGATTCACGGCAGACGTGCTGCGAGAAAACAAGGCAATGAGCGCCATCATCAACAAATCCAACTGCAAGGTTCAGTGCAAGGTCAACGGCAATGTGTGCGCATTCACCGTAGAGTTTTAACAGGGGCGAGTCTTTCCGAGCGTCGATATGCGGTTCAGCCACCGATTTCTTCCTTCACCCAACGACGTCGGCAAGATTCGCAGCAATAATCCGAAATTCGGAGCAGGACAACTTTATGTCGTATGTGCGACACAAAATTGTCCTACCCCTTCGGACGGAATGGGCGGGTGCGACCTCGCTGGACATCTTGCAATCCGGCGTCGACTCGCTAGTCTTGCCGTGCGGGTGATTGACGTCTTTGTGCACGTTCCGCCGAACAGGAATCAGAATTTGAGTCGAAGTGCCCCCTTCAGCCGAACTATCTCGATCTTGTCCTCTCTGTGATGAGAAGGCATCGACCCCCCTCTTTTTGAAGGGACATCTGCGCATTGTACGATGCGTGAGTTGCTCGATGGTCTATGCAAATCCGATCGAGCCCGATCTCGCCTCTGGCTTGTTTTACGACCGCATGGGCACCTCCTTCTATCTTTCGGAGGACAAATTGCGGAGCGATTTCGCGCCGGTGCGGTTCGAGCGCGAAATAAGGATTTTTCGGCACTATTGCCATCGCGGGTCGGTTTTGGATGTGGGCTGTTCCACCGGCGCGTTTTTATTTCAACTGAGAACGCGGTTTCCGGATTGTTATTCGTTAACGGGAATCGATGTCACAAGCGCTGCTTTGGACCATGCGGAGGGTTTGGGAATCCCGGTTCTGCGCCAGTCGTATCTCGACTTGGACGCTAAGCGCATGACATGGGATGCCATCACGTTTTGGGCGGTGATCGAACATATCGCCGAGCCAAGACAATTTCTCGCGAAGACGCTCGAGTTGTTGAATCCGTCCGGCCTATGCTTTGTCCTTGTGCCAAATTTGCGATCCCTTGCCGTCAGGCTTCTGGGGGCGAAGTATCGATATATCATGCCGGACCACGTGAACTACTTTACGGCATCGACGCTCCGCGCTTTGACCGAACAAGTTGGAGGATTTCAAGTCGAGCAGGTGACCTCGACGCATTTCAACCCGATTGTGATTGCGCAAGATTTCAAGGGAGGCATGGACCGCGTCTCAGACGAACAGCGGGCACGGTTGTTAAAGCAAACGACGGGCTGGAAGCAGAATCGACTCTTGAAGCCCGTTAAATTGCTTTACAGAGTACTGGAGCGTTGCCTAGCTTCAATGCGGCTGGCTGACAATCTGGTGATTGTTCTGAGGAAGCTTCCGCAAGTACCGACAGCAAGATCAAATTCGCGGAATTTCAAGGAATAGATAATGGCTGACACTCTAATGGAACTTCTGGAGAGGCTTAGGAGCGATTTGCGCGTCCGGCATTTGATTCCATCGGCAATTTTTTCTGCGGATGACGATCCTGGCAAACCGTCTCCCGCGTTGATTGATTTGGCGCTTCGATCGGCTGCCGCTGCGTCGAGTATTGATCTCACAAATCTCAACCAGCGTCTCGCCCAACCGCCATTTTATCCGGGAGTCTGGCCTGGAGAGCATTACAAACTGCTTGCTGGGATCGTAAAGGTGATGAACCCAAAACTCGTTATCGAGGTTGGCACTGCCACGGGGTTATCGGCGCTCGCATTGAAGCAATTCCTTTCCCCATCCGCTCGAGTTGTCACGTTCGACATTGTCCCGTGGAGGGAATATCCAGACAGAGTTTTGAATGAACACGATTTTGAGGACGGCCGCCTCCAGCAATTCGTGGGTGATTTGACCAATCGCGCAGTTGCGAGCCAGTATAAGGAGCTTCTGAATGATGCTGATTTTGTCTTTATCGACGCTGCGAAGGACGGTCGTATGGAGTTCGAATTGTTGGAGAGCCTTTCTTCTGTTGGCTTGCGAGATGGAGCTCTCTTGATGTTTGATGATATCCGTTTTATCGAAATGTTGTATGTCTGGAGGAGCCTCACTTTTCCGAAAATGGACTTAACGTCGTTTGGTCATTGGAGTGGAACCGGCCTCGCGCTCTGGACACAATCGAAGCGATGGTCGAGTTTTTAACACGGCCCATGCCGCGCAGTTTCCCGTATGCCCGTGAACTCTTCTCTCGGTGATTTCTGGTGTCTATGTCTAAAATGCAACGCGCTCTTCTTTCTGTGTCGGACAAATCCGGTCTGATCCCCTTTGCGCGCGCTTTGGTCGCCGCCGGGATTGAGATCATCTCGACTGGCGGCACGGCGAAAGCATTGCGAGAAGAGAGTGTGTCTGTCACGGATCTGAGCGCTTACACCGGTTTTCCGGAAATGCTCGACGGCCGGGTGAAAACATTGCATCCGAAAGTGCACGGAGGGCTTTTGTTTGTTCGATCCAACGCCGCTCACAAGGAGGCGGTTCTGGAACATGGAATTAAACCCATCGACCTTGTGGTTGTGAATCTCTATCCGTTCGAGAAAACCGTGGCACGGCAAGGTGTGAACCTGGACGAGGCTGTTGAAAATATCGATATCGGCGGTCCTTCCATGCTGAGAAGCGCGGCAAAGAACTATGAGAGCGTAACGGTCGTGGTGGATCCAGATGACTACTGTGAAATTGCGCGCGAGATCGAAGTGAATGGAAACACTGTGCTTGCGACTCGGCAACGCCTCGCGGCGAAAGTATTTCGGCGCACCGCCGCGTACGATCGGTCAATTGGCGAGTTTCTGAGCGATCGTTTTGGAAACCCGGAAACGGCGACCGGCGGTGAGCAGCAGCCGTCCGAGCTCGCTTCCGAGCTTGTTGTTCGTGAGACTCGGGCGCAGCCGCTGCGCTATGGTGAAAACCCGCATCAGAAGGCCGCCCTTTACGGAGCATTCAACCGTTTCTATCAGCAGCTCCACGGAAAAGAGCTGTCGTACAACAATATTTTAGACCTGACGGCGGCGGCTCATTTGATCGGTGAGTTTTCGGAAGACGCGCCCACCTTGGCGATTCTGAAGCACACCAACCCATGCGGTGTGGGCCAGGGCGCGGATCTGCGCGAGGCTTGGGAAAAAGCGTACGCCACGGATAAGCAAGCGCCGTTCGGAGGCATCATCGCGGTGAACAGCGTGCTGGATGAGGCATGCGCGCTTGCGATTGCAGAAATCTTTAGCGAGGTCATCGTCGCGCCGGGTTTTTCACCCGAGGGTCTCGCGGTCCTTCAGAAGAAGAAGAATCTGCGCCTGATGAAGGTCATCGGAAACCCGCGTGAAGCCGGGGCGCGTGATATCCGTTCTGTCGGCGCTGACTCGTACTTGATGCAGGAATCCGATCGTTGCTCTATCAGGACGGCAGATTTGAAGATCGTAACAAAGCGCAAGCCTGCCGAAACCGAATTGCAGGCAATGGTTTTCGGATGGCGCGTCGTCAAGCACATCAAGTCCAATGCCATCGTTTATGTTCAGGCGGATCGCACGCTCGGAGTCGGAGCCGGTCAGATGAGCCGCGTGGACGCAAGCCGGATTGCCGTCTGGAAAGCCGGTGAATCGGCTCTTTCGCTGAAAGGAAGCGTGGTTTGCAGTGACGCGTTTTTTCCTTTTCCGGACGGTTTGATCGCCGCCGCTGAGGCTGGCGCGACGGCGGCGATTCAACCGGGAGGTTCCGTGCGCGACAACGAGGTCATTGCCGCCGCGGACGAACGAGGGGTGGCTATGGCGTTCACAGGCGTCCGCCATTTTCGGCACTAGACCGTTTTCTCCAGCTCGCGGTGATTGACCTTTCCTGTTCCAAGTTTCGGGATTTCACGCAAGAAGCGAATCTCACGAGGGACATAAAGATTTGGAAGTCCTTTTGCCCGGATTGCCGCGCGTATTTCTCCAAGATCCAAACGGGCGTCGTTGGCAACAGCGATGAGGCATTCCCCTTTCTCCTCATCCGGGCGGCTGAGAATGGCGACTTCGCAGCGCAGTCCGTAATGCGGGAACGCGCCGGCCAGCGCTTCTTCCACCGCGGTCAGGCTTACCATTTCTCCGCTGATCTTGGCGAATCGCTTAAGGCGGCCTTGGATCGTGACAAATCCGTTGGAATCGATGCTCACGATATCTCCGGTATCATACCACCCGTCCAATGCCTTGAAGTGGGCGTTCGCATCCGGGTTTAGATACCCGCGCATCAGGTTGGGGCCGCGGACGAAGAGCCTTCCTCCCTCGGGCACACCTTCGACAGGTTCGAGCCGATGCTCGATTCCAGGGAGGAATCTTCCGGCCGTGCCGTAATCGGGACTCAACGGGGTGTTGACCGTGATGACCGGACCGCACTCGGTGGCGCCGTACCCTTCGAGAATTCGGACGCCATAACGGCGCGCCCATTGGTTGGCGGTCGTTTCTTGGAGTTTCTCGGCGCCGGCGAACAGGAGGCGCAGACTCCGGAAATCGTATGGGTGCGCTTTGCGCGCGTATCCGTTCAAGAAAGTATTCGTCCCCAGCATCAAGGTGCAGGCGCGATCGTACACCGCCGCCGGCACAACGCGGTAGTGCAGCGGCGACGGATAGAGAAATGTATAGATCCCTCGCACCAAAGGCAGCAGGACACCCACGGTCAGTCCGAAACTATGAAACAAAGGAAGCGCGCTGAACATCCGGTCGCAGTCTTCCAGATCGATCACGGAGAGCATCTGCCGAATGTTTGCGATCAGGTTCCTTTGTGTGAGTTCCACACCTTTTGGCATTCCTTCGGAGCCGCTCGTGAAAAGGATCACGGCCGTGTCTGATCCCGAAAACATTGTTCCACCAGTCGGATTGAATAGTTGTTCGAACGCCCCGCGCAGTTTGTCTCCCGAACGAACACGGGCGCGCACGTCCTCCAAATAGATCAGTTCGATACCGGCATGGTGAAAGGCGTCCGGGTCAATCCGCGCTTTTTCGAGAAACACCCTCGAGGTAATGATCCGTCGAAGGCAGGCAAGCCGGGCACATGTCAGCATCGTTTGCGCGCCGCTCGAAAAATTGAGGATGGCGGGAACTTTCGAAGCCATCCAAAGACTCAGCACCACGACAGGGTTCGCATTCACGTTCGGAAGCAGGACGCCAACGTGTTCGCCGGGCTCGCCGGAAAAAAGGCGGTTCCACTGTCGGGCCAGCACGCGGACACCGATCATGAGTTTCCGATTCGAAAGCTGCTGTAGGGTGATATCCTCGAGCACCACATCCTTGGGCCGTTTGCGCGCAGACTCGGCGATGCTGCCAAGCACAGTGGAGGGGCCGCGCTCCATTTCCACGTCGAATTGATGCCGCACCATTCGCTCGTACAACCAATTCGTCAGACGCCGGCGCGCTTCCATGGTGCTTACGCCTGTGAGCTTGGATGGCGACAGTCTCTCGCTGAAGTGAGCCGTGATTTCAGGAAACCATTTCGTCCAGCCGGCATGTCGAACAAACCGAAAACGGTTGGCGCCCCGTAAATAACACGTGATCACAGTCGCGTCTGTTTTATGCAGCAAAAAGCCTGTGCCGTCGTATAGCTTCATGAGCGTGCCCGTGAGCGAGATGCGTCCCTCGGCGAACAGCACGAGTCTGCCTCCGTCTCTCAGATACTCCGCGATTCGTTTCACCGCATAGGGAGATGTGGTATCCACCGGAAACGTGAGACGGTTCAACATCATCCGCCGATGCAGCCAGGAGGTCTGCGCAGTTGTGCTGGAGGTGACGATTTTCCAATCCTCGTCAAGGCAGACATATAGGAAGAGCCAATCCAGCCACGAGACGTGGTTCGGAATCAAGAGCACCGGCCCGGGAGCTCTGAGAACTGCCTCGTTGAAGGATCGGAACCGAAACAGACGCCGTGTCAAAAATCTCAATATGTTCCGGAGCATAATAATTTAGATTCTCTTCATAGCCTGTTGGATCATATTTGGAACGGATGAAGTTGCCAGGCTAACTGCTATTGTTTTTTGCTTTTGAGATGGAAACGCCACGATAATCCGACAGCCGCCGAGCCCAGGCCAATGGCCAATCCGATCCAAACCCCAACGGCCCCCATTCGCAATGGAAACACGAGGAGATAACCTGTCGGAACAGCGATCAGCCAGTATGCGAATACTGCGATCATCGCCGGCACACGTACATCGGCAAGGCCGCGGAGCGCCGAAATGGCGACGACTTGGAGACCGTCGGCCACTTGAAACAGCGCCGCAATGAAGAACAGTTGCGCGGTCAGTTTTACAGCGACGGTATCGGTCATGAATATCCGCGCCAAAGGCTCGCCGGCGACGACGTAAACCGTTCCAAAAACAGACATAATAGCGGCTCCCATCGCGAGACCGACAAAGCCAATCCGCCTCATTCTGCCAAACTGGCCCGCGCCCCAAACATGTCCCACCCGAATGCAAACAGCCATTCCGACTCCAAGCGGAAACATGAATGTTGTGGAGGCGCAAGTAACCGCAACTTGATGCGCCGCGATCGCATCCGCGCTGATCCAACCCATCATCAAGGCGGCAAAGGCAAACGCGCCAACTTCCAAGAGGTGCTGCGCGGCGACCGGCCATCCAAGGCCCAAAAGCCTCTGAAAACGGACCATCTGAAATCCTCCAATCCAACGAATCGGTTGGAAGCTTCTCAATGCCGGACTGCGAATCGCAAAGACCACGAGGCAGATCGCACCCGCCGAGCGTGCGATTAGCGTCGCCCAACCTGCGCCCGTGAGACCTAATGCCGGTGCGCCCCAGTGACCGTAAATCAGCACCCAATTGAGGAATATATTCAGCAAGACGCTCCCGAGCAGAATGAGGGTTGGCGTCCAGGGACGGTTCAACGACTCGCCAAACAGTTTGCAGGTGTGTGCAATCATCGCCGGCAGGATGGACGCCCCAAATAGAATCCAGTACATGCCCGATTCGCGAATCACCTCTGGCTGTTGTCCGAAAAGATCGAGGAACGGTTTAAGACAGAACGAGCCGATGACGGTTATGCATCCGGCTGCAAAAGCAACCGCCAGACCGTGTTTCAGAGCGTCGCCCGCTTCCGACGGCTTGCCGGCTCCAAATGCCTGGGACACCAACACGGAAACCGATGAAAGAAGGCCGATCGAAAAAACGAGCGGGAGGTGCGCGATCGCATTTACAAAAGCCGCCGCCGCAAGAGGCACAACGCCGACGCGTCCCACCATGATCGTGTCCGCGAGGCCCATGAGCGCGTGTCCAACCATCCCCGAAACAATGGGAACCGCGAGTGCCCATGTTGGACGCACCTCGCGTGTCCACCGCCGGACGGTTCGCGCAAATTTCGAGCTCATGAATGTTCAAATGTGGAGAGTCGCATCACTTCGGAAAGTGCCCTTGAGTCAAGGAACCTACCACCTCTCCCGGATCGGTCAGCAGGATACCCCGAAAATGGGAGGGTGAGGCTCCCGCCGAACCCTGGAACCAACCCAAGACTGGGTTCGACGGGAGTCTCACCCTCCCCCGTTAACAAAGACCGAGCTTGAATCGGCATTTTCATCCGAGGCGGTGTCTCGAATGCGATGGGGGGGTCGTGGAGAGCCTGACTCATAGGCTTATCGGTCAAACCTCGCTCCGATTTGATGCAACGCCGGACGAGATGAACCGTCAGTCTCCAGCATGTGCTCGATATCCGCTTTCGCGGCAAGGCGCGCGTTCCGGAGATTTAAACCCGCAGCGCGATAGACCCGCGCGAGCTGGTTTAGGGCCGGTTCAAGAGTGGCCGGAAGCACCGCTTGGTCCCTTTCGAATATGATTTCTTCGGTCTCGGTTCTCATAGTTTTTCTGCCAGAGCTAGTTCTGGATTCATCCGGAAAACAAAAAACCCACCGTGGTTTCACCAGCGGTGGGGTTTTTGTAATCCTGGATTATTGTTTACCGGATCCACCTCCCGCCGCCGGAATTGTGCTTAATAACGGAAGCACACAGCCACATGGAGCGATTGACCATCGCAGCATGGCTTTGTGTGGCGACACAAATGGCGGTTAGAAGTTTCATCGTCAGTTAATGCGGCCCGGATTAAAGCGAAATCTTGATTGGAGGTCAACCGCAGATTCTGGGAATATCGGTTTTTATGAGAACGATTTGTTTCACATCCGCAACGGCCGGGGTCCTGCTTCTGCTTTCGTCGGGGCTCGCGGCTGGCCCTTTGGAAGCCACAAGGACCGTGGCTCAGCGAATCGAGGTTCAACACTTGCGCGCAGTGCACGAGGAGCGGGCGCGGTTGGCGGCGGCTCGATCAGTAATCCCCGGTTTCGCAGTCTATGATGATTTTCGTGCGGTGATGCATGTTCACGCGGAGGATTCGGATCATACAAAGGGGACTCGAGAACAAGTTTTGGAAGCCTCCATTCGGGAATCCTTGCGCGGGGGGCACGTCTATGTGTCCCATGACTGGCTTTGTGATCCGACGGGATTCGCGTTCGGCGCGGTGAACAATCTCGGCGTCTTCACAATGGGCGACACAGTTCCGTTCGCCGGAAGAACCCGAATCCTGGCAGTCACTCCGGTTGCTTCGAAACTTCGCCTGTTTCACAACGGCTCTGTAGTCACTGAATCCACAGGCACAAACCTAACGTATCAGGCGGCGTCACCCGGGACGTATCGAATCGAAGCGCGGTTGGAGATCGACGGTGAAACGCGCCCCTGGATTTATTCGAATCCGGTCTATCTGAAGATACCGTCGCCCGATTTCATGAAACTGCCATCCCGCGAGATTGCGCCCGAGGTGGAAGCGAAACGGGATCTTGTTTATGCCGAGGGACAGACCGCGGATGAAGAGAAGCATAAACGTGATCTTTACATCCCGATTGGAAAAACCGGAATGCCGGTCTTCTTTTTTATTCATGGCGGCGCCTGGAGATCCGGAGACCGCTCCCAATATCCCGCGGTCGGAAATCGATTTGCCAAAGAGGGAATCTTGACTGTTGTCCCGAGCTACCGGCTCGCGCCGAAGCATCCCCATCCCGCCCAGATTGAAGATGTGTCAGAGGCTTTCAACTGGGTCGTCCGCCGGATTTCGGATTTCGGTGGTGATACAAATCGCATCTTTGTAGGCGGACATTCCGCGGGCGGACATCTTGCCGCGCTCTTGACCCTCAATGAACACTATCTGGATCGCCTTGGTCTTTCACCATCTCTCATTACAGACGCATTCGAAGAGCGCATCTCCGCGTTCCGGATCGGAATAGGATTTCACAGATCATGAATCAGGAACTTATTAGGAACATCGGACCATGCTTCGACATAGTGACGAGCAGGTTCAAGCAACACGATCAACCTTGCGGCCAAAGACCCTAACGAGAAGGTCCAATGGAAACACCGAGACACCCAAGCAATCCCGCGTTTCCACAGCCGCGATTTGCAAGACGCTCGTCCCACAAGGAGAAGTCAGGGCTCCACGGACTGGCTTCCCAAGCCCTGCAAGTTGGATGCCCACATGAGGTATTCGCTTCGCGAAAAGCAGTCTCGCCCCCCCGAGAGAAACGAGAGTCGGCGTGTCTTCCCCGGCGGACATGCGGAAGGTGCGCCTGTCCTCAGTCGAAGCGCCCCTCATGTCTGTGGCTTCGAGGTTATCGCGGAATCTCGAGTATTGCCGCGTTTGCAATGGTGCATCTGCTGCTGATCATCTCTTCCATGGGGGCCGATCGTGGTCCAGCGTGGAAACTGCACGTGATTGATGATTCCTCAACTGGCGCGGACGGGGTGCGGCTGGCCGATGTGAACGGGGACAAACGTTTGGATATCACTACGGGATGGGAGGAGGGAGGAAAGGTGCGGGTCTATTTGAATCCAGGTTTCGATCAGGCCGCCCGAAAATGGCCTTCAGTGACTGTAGGCGAAGTGGACGCTGTGGAAGATGCAGTTTTTGTGGACTTGGATGCCGATGGGGCGACGGATGTTGTGAGCAGTTGCGAGGGACGAATCAGAACCATGTTCGTCCACTGGGCCCCGAAAGTAGCTGGAGATTACATGAAGGCCGAAGCCTGGCGGACAGAGCCCATTCCGGTCACTGAATCGCGAGCGCAATGGATGTTCTGCCTGCCGCTTCAAGTCGATGGCAAGAATGGAATCGACCTGATCGCCGGAGCCAAAGGGCCTGGCGCAGAATTGGGCTGGCTGGAGGCTCCCGAGAACCCACGGAAATTGAACGAATGGAAGTGGCATCCACTCTGCGCGGTGGGTTGGATAATGAGCATCCAGGCGGCCGATATGGACGGCGATGGCGATTCGGATATTGTCGCAACCGATCGAAAAGGTGAATCAAGCGGCTGTTTTTGGCTTGAGAATCCGGGCGCGATTTCGAACGGGCAAGCGGTGTGGCGGCGGCACGACATCGGCGGACTGGGTCGAGAAGTCATGTTTATGGCGCAATCCGATCTTGATGGCGATGGATTGATGGATTGCGCCGTTGCCACAAAACCGCAGGAGATTCAATTCTTTCGCCGCTTGAAGGCAGGCGCTGAATCTTGGGAATACCGCGGAATTCTTTTCCCGGAAAACACAGGAACCGCAAAGGCAGTGAACGCCGGCGATCTCGATTCGGACGGGAAGCCGGATCTCGTGGTGACGTGCGAAGGAGCTCTAGAACCGAAGTCCGGCGTGTTTTGGCTTTCCTCCCGAACTTTAACCGCCGAAGCGATCTGGGAACCCCATGAAATCAGCGGACCGACTGGAGTCAAATATGATTGGGTTGAGTTAATTGATCTCGATGGCGACGGAGACTTGGATGTTTTGACGTGCGAGGAACGCTCAAATCTTGGCGTGATCTGGTACGAGAATCCTGCGAAGAACAAACGGTAGCCCTCGGTTACCTTGCGCGATAACGTGCCCCATTGCTTAGGTTCCCCTTTTCGATTCGCGTCCAAAATTCTGAGGTTTCCACTCACTTCTTGAACCCTTCCAAATATTGGTGGGGCGACACTCTGCGGAGCCCTGCTTTCTCCTTGAATTGTCCGGCATCCTGAATGGGGTTATGGGAACTGAGGGTTTCCGAATTGCTCGGTGTTTCCATCGCGCCGTCTTCTTCAGTTTGATTCCTTCAAGTGTAGGTTAGGGCTCCACAGAGTGTCGCCCCACCATCTTTCGTTCATAGAACTCCCGATCCTCAACGCCTGGGCAAGGCGAAGTTCACGAAGTTACGTGCCGGTTGATTCTGAAGGATCCGGTCGAGATCGCCGGCTACTGTTTCGAAGGTGCGCGTCTGCGCTTCAATCGTCGCGGCGCCAATGTGCGGCAAGAGGATGACGTTGCTCAATTCCTCGAATCCGGATCTTGAGTCTGGAGGCTCGATTTCGCGCACATCCAGGGCGGCTCCTGCCAAGTGGCCGTCCTTCAACGCGTCCATCAAGTCCGTCTCGTTTACAACACCGCCTCGAGATGTATTGATGAAATAAGCGCCCCTCTTCATTGCGGCAAATGTTTGCCTGTTGAACATTCGTTCTGTTTCAGGTGTTAACGGGGAGTGCGTTGTCACGAAGTCCGCATTCGCCAGGGCGTCTTCCAGTCGATCACAAAGCTTCGCGGACACGTCGGAGAGAGCCGGCGAATCCTCCCTGACAAACGGATCGAAGACGAGGACCTTCAATCCAAAAGCGCGCGCCCGCGCCGCCACGAGACGTCCGATCCGGCCGAAACCGCAAATGGCGACGGTTTTTCCATCGAGTTCAATTCCCATGCTACCTTTGCGATCCCACGCCCCGGATTTTGTGGTGCGATCCGCCTCGGGGATTCTCCGGGCTAGCGCCAGCAACAGTCCCATCGTGAGCTCAGCCACACTTGTCGCGTTCGCATCCAGCGGAGCGACAACCACTACGCCAGCTTTCGTAGCCGCCGCCACGTCGATATTATCCAGGCCGACACCGAGGCGGCCCACAGCGATGAGATTCGGAGCCGAGGCAATGAGTTCGGCTGTGACCTGAGTTTGATTCCGGACCATGAGGGTTCTGGCTTCTCGCGCGCGCGATTTCAGTTTCTCCTGGTCTCTCCAGAGCGCGCCCTCCCGGACTACTGTGTATTTCTCGGAGAGCGATTGAAGAGCTGTTACCGCAAGTTCCTCGGGTATCAATATGTCCATGGCTTCAGCAAATCGCGCCCCAATCGATCGGCTTACTCAGATCGATTCGCGGCAGGTCAGCGGCGATTGCTTCGGGGTACTTCTGCGCAGCGCCGGTATTGAAGATTAAAATCCGGTCGCTTCGACGAATGACGCCGTCGTCGATCAACCTCTGCAGCGCGCTGAAACAAACGGCTGTCTCCGGGCATATCGCGATACCTTCGGCCGCGCACACGCGCCTCATCCATCCGGGAATCTCGGACTCCGGGGTCGCCAGCGCGACCCCGCCGCTGGCGCGCACGGCATCGAGAATCATAAAATCGCCCACTGCCGCCGGGACACGCAAACCGCTTGCGATGGTTGCGGCATTTTCAAATGGTTTCGCGAATCGCTCTCCTTTCGCAAAAGCGGTTGCGATCGGCGCGCAGCCGTCACTTTGGCACGAGATCATCTTTGGTTTCTTCGACGACTTTAACCATCCCATCGCCTCGAGTTCGCCAAACGCTTTCCACATTCCGATCAGTCCAGTGCCGCCACCGGTTGGGTAGAGGATTACATCGGGCAATTTCCATTCAAACTGCTCGGCAAGTTCCAAGCCCATTGTCTTCTTCCCTTCGATCCGATACGGTTCTTTCAGCGTGGAGACATCAAACCAGCCTTTCGTCTTCTTCCCTTCTCCCACAATTCGCCCGCAGTCCGTGATCAGACCGTTCACCAAGAATGTTTTTGCGCCGGCCAGGTGGCACTCTTTTTGATTGATCGCGGGTGTGTCCTCGGGCATGAACACGAACGCTTCCATTCCGGCGCGCGCGGCGTACGCGGCCATTGCCCCGCCCGCGTTTCCGGCCGTGGGCACAGCGACCTTCGTGATCCCAAGCTCCTTTGCCTTCGAAATCGCCAATGCCATGCCCCGGGCCTTGAAACTGCCCGTGGGCAGCCGGCTTTCGTCTTTCACATAAAGATGATCGAGGCCGAACGCCGCCGCGATTCGCCCGACTTCCAGGATCGGGGTGATGGTTTCCGTCAATGAGACTATGTTCGAGGTGTCCTGAACCGGCAATAGCTCCAGGTACCGCCAAATGGTGGGAGGACGTCCAAAAAGCGCGCGCTTGCTGAATTTTTTCTTCAGCCCCTCGATATCGTAGCGCACCCAAAGAGGCCGCTGGCAGGCGCCGCAAAGATTCTGAACCGTCGAGGCGTTATAGTGCTGGCCGCACAGCGCGCATTCGAGGTGAGAAACAAAATGCATTGGCGGATTGAACCGGCGAGGGAGCGTCGAGTCAAGTCCATGCCCCAGCAGGAGAATCCGCGATGGTGATTCTTGACCAGCTCGGCTTGCACGGCAAAGATCACAAAACATGAAGAACCCTGCGGCGCTGAATGTTCAACACCTTCGAAACAGCAACCGAATGAATGATCCTCGGGGAGTTTCTTCAGGTTCCGGGCAATCGTTTCGGGGGATTTCCGGAGCTTCATCTCTTCCAGTGCCGAAGAGCCCGGCCCAAACACAGCCGTGGCAGACGCTTGTGAACCGATGAATTCGACGACAAACAGCGAGCCTCGCAGAGTTTTTGTGGTTGAGGACGAAGCCCCGATTGCGATGGAGCTTCGGGACAGGCTGGTCCGATTGGGGTATTTCGTTTGTGGCAGCACCGGCCGAGGCGAAGATGCATTCCAGCAGGTGGCTGACGCCCGCCCGGATCTTGTATTGATGGATATCCATTTGGGTGGCGGTTGGAGTGGCATCGAGACCGCGTCGCGTTTGCGGGAACTCGGCGAGATTCCCGTTGTGTTTTTGACCGCGCAATCAGATTCAGAACTCGTTCGGAAAGAAGTCGATCTTCATCCGTTCGGGTATTTGGTCAAGCCGTTCGACGAGCGAGAGCTCCATGCAACCGTTGAGATGGCGCTCTACAGACATAGGATGGAACGGAAGTTAAGTGAGCGAACGAAACAGTTGGAGGACGCCAATCGTCACCTGAGTTTCGCCGAGTTTTCCCTCCAGCATGTGGCTGCTGGATTCGTGTGGTTCGCGCGTGACGGGCGCATTCTTCGGACGAATAAGGCGCACTGTGAAATGCTCGGTTACACCGAGGCTGAGTTGCTTGGCATGGGCGTTTACGACCTTGAGCGAGATCTTTCCGCGGAAGCGTGGGACACGCATTGGAAAAGCATTCAGAATCAGAAATACCTGAAGACCGAGAGGATCGCTCACCGAAAGGATGGCAGCGCTTTTGTGGTGGAAGTCGATGTTCACTATCTGGAATTTGGTGGAGACGAGTTCAACTTCACCTGTGTGCGGGACATTACTTCGCGGAAGAAAGCAGAGGAGCGCGAGCATCATCGAACCCGCATTCTCGAGGCGCTCACTTCGGGTACGCCGCTTCCGGCCATTCTGGAGTCGATCGTGCTGACTCTCGAGTCGGCATTGCCACGCGCGATCTGCTCGATTCTCATTTTGGACAAAGAGGAGGGTTGCTTGCTTCATGGCGCGGCGCCGAGCCTGCCGGAGTTTTACAATCGCGCGGTCACTGGGTTGAAGATCGGAAACGGAGTGGGTTCATGTGGCACGGCGGCGTTTCTAGCCGAGCGGGTAATCGCGGAAGACGTGCTCATCCATCCGTACTGGGAGGGATTCCGTGAACTGGCGCGCGATGCGGGGCTTCGCGCCTGCTGGTCTCAGCCAATTTTTTCCACAGCCAAAGAAGTCTTGGGGACATTTGCGATTTACCATCGCGAACCGCATTCGCCGGGTGCAAGCGAGTTGCAGGAGCTCGATATTGCCGCAGGCTATGCAGCCCTTGCGATCGAGCGCAAGCAGGCCGAAGATTCCAGGCGCGAACAGGAAGCCTGGCATAAAGCCGTGTTGGAAGCCTGGCCGGATATGATTTTTGTAAGTGACGCAAAAGGCCGCATCAAGGAGTACCACGCGTCCCAGCCGGAGCTTTTGCAGTTATCTCGTTCGGAATTCATCGGAAAGTCCAACACTGAGATATTTCCCGCCGAGCTGGCGGCGCGTTTGGAACATGGGCGCAAGAGTGCGCTTCAGAACGGGGGAGTATGCTCGGTGGAATACGAAGCGACTGTTCCGACGGGCGAACGGCATTTCGAAGCGCGGTTCGTGCGGTATGGCTTGTGCGAGTCATTGGCCATGGTGAGCGACATCACGGACCGAAAACGGTCCGAAGCAGCTTTGGAAAAATCCCGCGAACGCTTTGAGTATCTGTTCGAACTGGCGCCGGACGCCCTTGTGATTACGGACCGAAACGGGCTCATCACGCTGGTGAACCGGTCCTTCGAGGTAATGTTCGAATGGCCGCGCGAGGAACTTCTGGGAAGGCCGGTTGAAGTGCTTGTTCCGAAGGGTCTTCAGGACGGGCATCGAGAGCTTCACGAGGAATATTTCGCGTGGGCTGACGTGCGCCTGCCAGGCGCCGGGCGGCCGAGATTGCAGGCGGTGCGAAAGAGCGGCCGCTCATTCCCAGCGGAAATCAATCTTTCACCGATCGAAATGGACGAAGGGTCCGCCATTTTGGCTTCCATTCGCGACCTGTCGGACCGGGTTGAATCCGAGCGCCGCGCCCTTCGGTCACAACGCCTGGAAAGTCTTGGAACCCTTGCCAGCGGCGTCGCGCACGATCTGAACAACACTTTTGTGCCAATCCTAATTGCGGTTGATATGCTCAAGGAGAAGGCTCAGTTGCCCGGCCACTACTTGGAACTGATCGAAAATGGAGCTCACCGGGGCGCCGCTATGGTGCGACAGTTGCTGGCCTTCGCGAAGGGCGAGGCAGGGCGCCGTGTTTCGGTCGATCCAAAGCAACTGATCGATGACATGGACCGCATGATTCGGAGCACGTTCCCAAAATCGATTCGACTCGATGTTCATTGTCCTTCGAACTGTCCCGCAATCTCCGGGGATTCCACTCAACTGCACCAGGTCCTGCTCAATCTATGTGTCAATGCCAGGGATGCGATGCCCGACGGCGGATTGCTCAGACTGTTGGTGGAAGGACTTCACTTCGAAAAAGCCATGGGCAGTTTTACGGATGAAATCAAGCCCGGCTATTATGTTCGAATCACAGTCGCCGACACCGGCGCCGGCATCGCTCCGGAGAATCTTGACCGGATTTTTGAACCGTTTTTTACAACCAAAGCGCCGCATTCGGGTTCGGGTCTGGGGCTTGCGGCGGTGATGGGGATTGTCAAGGGTCATGATGGATTCTTGCGGGTCGAAAGTGATCTTGGAATGGGAACGGTATTCGAGGTCTATTTTCCCGCGCGCAGCGCCGCCGATCCGGTCGAAGAGTTGGAGACGATCAAGACGTTCCGCGGAAACGGCGAGTGGGTTTTGGTGGCGGACGATGAAAGTTCCGTTCGAGAGACCCTCCAATTGTGTCTTGAACACCTTAACTTGAACGTTCTGACCGCCGTTAACGGCAATGACGCCCTCGCTCAGTTTGAAAAGCACAGGAACAAGATTGGAGTCGTGTTGACCGACATCAACATGCCCGTGCTCAACGGCCTATCCTTGGCGGCAACACTGCGTGGGATCGCACCCGGCATTCAAATCATCGCAATGAGCGGACTCCTGGATGAAGCCAGTATTCGAAAGCTGGAACTGCTGGGCGTCGAATTGAGGCTTCACAAACCGTTTAAAGTCCCTGCTCTCGTTGAAGCGCTGCGTGCCGCGCTTTCGCATCCGGAAAATTAATCTGAACAATTCACAAATTTGCAGAGGCCCATAACCTGAATTCCAGAACTCCCCACGTATGAAGAGAATAAACTGTTCCTCTCTGATTTTGCTCTCGTGCATCGCCTGCGCGATTGCGGCGGACGCCGCCGTCAAACGTCCCAACATCGTGTTCATTCTCGTGGACGACCTGGGCCGGCAGGATTTGAGCTGTGAAGGAAGCGCGTTTTACGAAACGCCGAACATTGACCGCATTGCCCGCGAGGGAACCCGTTTTTCGAACGGCTACGCCGCGTGCCAAGTTTGCAGCCCGTCACGCGCCGCCATTCAGACCGGAAAATATCCGGCGCGCCTGAGCATCACCGATTATATCGCCGCCGGCAGCGGTGGAAACCAGCCGGACAAATGGCGGCGCAACACAAAACTCCTGCCCGCGCCTTACGAAATGGAATTGCCTCTGTCAGAGACAACGATTGCTGAGGCACTGCGCGAGAATGGATATCGAACTTTCTTCGCCGGCAAATGGCATTTGGGTGGCAAGGGATTCAGTCCGCTCGAACAAGGTTATGAAATCAACAAAGGCGGGCATGACGCCGGCACCCCTCCGGGCGGCTTTTTTTCTCCGTATCAAAATCCCGTTTTGAATGACGGGCCTCCCGGTGAAGAATTGCCTATTCGACTCGGCAGGGAAACCGCCGCGTTCATCACCGATCACACGACCGAGCCGTTCTTCGCGATGCTGTCGTTTCACTCGGTTCATGCGCCCATTCAATGCAGTGAAGCGCGCTGGCGAAAATACCGCGACAAGGCGGAACGGCTTGGCCTGACCTTTCGAAAAGAGCCGCGATTCCGAATCGATCGAACTCAAGAAGTGCGGCAGGTACAAGATCATCCGGTCTATGCGGGAATGGTGGAGGCCATGGACGAAGCCGTCGGCCTGGTCCTGAGCGCGCTGGATCAAAATGGCTTGGAGAAAAACACGGCGGTCATTTTCACATCCGACAATGGCGGGGTCTCCTCTGGCGATGGCTATGCCACCAGCAGCTTGCCATTTCGTGGGGGAAAAGGCCGGCAATGGGAAGGAGGCATTCGCGAGGCGCTGTATGTAAAATGGCCCGGCGTGGCGAAGGCCGCGACGACGGACATTCCTGCGACCGGAACGGATTTCTTTCCGACTCTGCTTGAAATGGCTGGTTTGCCCCTGATGCCCGAACAGCATCTGGACGGCGTGAGTTTGGTGCCGGTGCTAAAAGGCGGAACTCTTCCCGGTCGTCCGTTGTTTTGGCATTATCCGCACTATGGCAATCAGGGAGGCGAACCTTCGGCAATTATCCGCCGGGATGAGTGGAAGCTGATTCATTACTTCGAAGACGGGCGAAACGAATTGTATCACATTGGCCGGGATCTGGGGGAACAGAACGACCTAGCGGCCGTGGAACCGGAGCGGGTGGCCGCGCTTTTCGCGGAGCTGAGCGCATGGCAAAAAGGAGTGGGCACCCGATTCCCTACTCCAAATCCAAACTACGACGACACAAACGCTAAACGGGCCATGCTACAGCTTGAGGAAGCGGGCCTTCCGCGGAGGGAAGCGGAACACGCAAGCTTTTTGGATCCGGACTTTGTCCCGCGCGGAGGCTGGTGGCAGGACAAAGCCCGTTCGAAACGTTGAGATTGCTCCTGCTGGCAACCTGCGCCGAATGGAAAAAGGAAACAGATTTGTAGTTTGGGGAGACTTGGTGAACACGCTCAGAGGAGTGTTCCAAAGCTGGTGAAACTGTTGGAACATAAGGATGAGAAGTTTCGTCACTACGCAAGAATTGCCTTAGGCCAAATAGAGCCAAAACCAGCGGAGGAATCGGAGAATCCTGAAACTATGAGATGATGGGCGCTTGTCCGATCCCTGACTCATCCGCACAACGAGCGTTCTCATTGCGAGTTTCACCTTTGCGCAGATGACAGGAGTCGACTAAGCTGCGCGCATGAGCTTGGCTGAAATCAAAGAGAGCATCGCCGAATTGAGTGCGGAAGAACGGCTGGAATTGGCCGCGCTAATTGCCCATTTGAACCGGGCGGAGGACCCTGAATTCAAAGCAGAGTTGGATCGCCGCCTGTCGGCCATGGACGCTGGAAAAAAGGCGGACCGGAGTGAACTGGAGCGAGTGCATCGCAATCTGGCCGGCCAATGATCGCTGATTTCTGCTATGCGGTTGATCAGTCCGTTCTTGAGCTTTTCACAATATGTCGGCAACGAGAGCGTGAGGAATTGCTCCGCATTTTCCAATCCTTGGCCAAGGAACCGTTTCGACGGGGAGATTTCGTGCAAAAGGCTGCATCTGGCCGAGAGATGCAGGTCAAGCGTTTCGGCCATTGGTTGATTACATACTGGCCGGATCAGCCGGTCTTGGAGCTGCGGATTGTGGACCTGAAGCGCATTAACAGATAGGCAGGCGGCATTCATTCTTCGGGCGCCTGGTGGTCCTGTGGTCACACAAGGCGGGACGCCGAACGGCAGCAAACGTCCGGTCCCACGTTGCATGAGCGGCCGCTGGAATACAGAACTAGTCGATCTCCAGGTCGAACCCGAATCCTGGTCGATCGGGCGGTCGTGTGTAAATGCCCTCGGGGCCGCGCGTGATCTGATTATCCTCTTCAAAGCGCGCATAGGCTTCTTTGGGGCCGCCGGGTGGCGGGAGAAACATTTCGCACCACGGGCTGTTTTCGTCCGCGATGACATAGTGTGTTCCGCCATCGCGCCATCCTCCGTGGAGGATGACCGGAATGCGGTTCGCCTTGGCCAGGGCGCCGATGTGCCGCAGTTCGGTGAGTCCTCCGCACCACAGCATATCCGGTTGCCAAAGGTCAGCCGCCTGATTGTCCAGAAGCTGTTTGAAACCGTAGCGGGTGTATTCATGTTCCCCGGTCGCCATGCGCGTGGAAGTCACTGCCGCGTTTAACCGGCGCATGCCCGCGTAGTCATCCGGCATCAGACACTCTTCCATCCAATACACGCGGTGCGGTTCCAGCCGGCGCGCCAGCTCCGCAGCATAGTTCTCCGTCAGCGCCATCCAGCAATCGAGCATGATCTCGCCCTCCTGGCCGAGAATCTCCCTGGTCTTCGCAACCAATTTTTCGTTGGCCACAAGCCCTGTTTCGCCGTCCGCGGGTCCGTATGGCAGCGCCAGCTTGATTTTCCGAAATCCAAACTTGACCGCGTGCTCCACATCATTCCCTGTGCAGTAACCCGGAACCGACTGCCGCGTCGCGCCTCCGAGGAGTTTGTAAACAGGTTTGCCGGTTGCCTGGCCGATAATATCCCAAAGCGCGTTGTCCACCGCGCTGATGGCATGCACGACGAGGCCTTTTCGCCCGTAGTAAAGCGTGCTGCGCCACATGATGTCCCATAGGCGCTCGACCTGAAACGGATCCTCGCCGATCAGAAGCTTCGGGAAATGGCGCTCGACGACAAAGCTCGCGCCCGGCCCTCCGAATCCAATCCCGCGTATTCCCCGATCGGTCTCGACCACCACGGCGGACGGTCCGAGGTTGTCAGCGAAAAACAGTGATCGCTGAGGTTTGAACTTGGGGTAAATCGACATCGGGTTGGCGACCTCAACGCCGCCTGTTGACCACGATCCCTGGGCCGGACTATAGGATGGCAGCGGTCGTTTCGGTTTAGGATTCACCGGCCGGATCGCGGTAATCTTCAGGCCGCTCTTTTCGCTGAGGAATTCCAATGGCGCCGGACTCGGAAAGTCAGCGACCGGTGCTTCGGCAAACATCGGAGTTCTCGCAACCTGGCCAAGCCCGGCCAGAGCTGCGCCTTTCAGGAAGGTCCGGCGGTTCAGGTCGATCATGACAGCTTAAGGGTTCACGGTTTGCCTCCAAACGTGAGGTGATCGTCGAGATCCAGAAGCTCAAACCAAGTGGAAACATCCTCGCGTTTCGCGGCACCGGCGCCGGTGATCAGTTTGTTAAAAAACTCTCGGCTCTCGTTGTCCGCCGGGGCGGCGGCTTCTCGAAAGGCGGACCACTGCGCGATCTCCCATTCATCGTGCTTTTTAGGCGCATTGGATTGAACCCAGGCGAGGATGTCACCGTCGCTCGAACCTTTTGCGACTTCAATCTTAAGCGCCTCCGGATCGATCCCGGCGAAGCCGAGGAACCGTTGATCCAGTGGGCAGTTGTACTTGTATTCGCCGATGGTGCCCGCCAATTCGGCGCGGCATTTGTCGAGCATGCGAGGAAGAAGGACATAGCCGCCGAGACGGACTCGAGGGCTCCGGGGAGGACGTTGAGTTAGGTTCATAATGGATTCGTAGGGCTACCGAACCGGCTTCGGTTCGAACGGTGCGTGCGGATAGACATCCGGCACAACTTTCACTTGGGTCGTGAGTTTCAATGGATACCGTCCCGGACCGGGATAGGTGAGTTCCATGAAAAAGGCTGTGTATCCTTTGTCGGGTGCATGCACGCGTTCCGCATACCGCCCGCTCGCATCCGCACTGACCGGCTGGCTTTTCCACACGGGCCCGAGGGTATCCATGCGAAAATCCCGCGCGTTGGGATTTGTCGCCTGCCACAATTTGACAGCGAGGGGCTTGTCTTTAACGCTCACCGATACCGTCCCGTCATCGCCAATGCTCCAATCGAATCGGGGCCGGGGCTTGCCGGTCAGAATCGAATGATAAAACGCCACAAGACTTTCGATTGCATCGGAATCTTTGAGACCATGGTCCGCGTTCGGAACGTATCGAACCTGCTTTTCACCCTTCAATTCCGACCAATAAAACTGGCCTGAATCCGGAACAAAAAACTGGTCGCCCGTCGCATTGATAAGAAACTTGGGCATGGTCAGCCGATCGCGATATTCGAAAGGCTCAACGACTTTGAGCAGGCTTTGGTACTCGGGAGTCTTTTGCCAGTTCATGATGCCGATCGCTTCATAATCGTCGATGGCCGGCGCGAAGAACCCATACACGCGGTAATGATGTTCGAACGAAGGCACCATGTTCAGCATATCAATCACAATCGGAATGATCGCCACCACTCGCTGATCCACGGCGCCCGTGGTCCAGGTTGTCCAGCCGCGTTTCGATCCTCCCGCCACTACGAACTTCTGGACGCTGATCCCGCCTTGTTCCGGTGCCTTCAGGAAATCCGTCACCGTGTCCATCGCACGAACCGCGCTCTTGGTCATCGGAAGACGGGCGAGCCATTCAACTCGTCCGCCACGCAAAAATTTGTCCCATCCAAACGCTATGAGACCGTCTTCAGTGCGCGGTTCGCGTTCGCCGGCGAAGAGCAGCGGCTCGTTCGGAACCATTCCCACTTCCGCTACGATCGATTTCGTCTCCAGCGCAATTCCAGCGATTCGCGCATCCGCTTCGTCCGGGGCCTTTCTCCCGTTCCTGCCGCCGCTGACCATGAGCAGTCCGGTTTCATGTTCCACTTTGTCCGGCTTGACGATCCGAAGCCAATGTTTCCAAAGCGTTCGATCCACTTCCTCCGGTCTCAACCACGATTGGGAAGTCATTTCGATGACGTACTGTGTGAACCCTTTTCCTTGGATCGTCTTTACGAGTTCGTACCGATAGGCCGGGTCCGGGTTCTTCACGTATTCGTCCAGGGCGGTGGACGCCCGCGCTTGAGCACAGAGGAGAGTGGTGAAAACGAAAATCGGCGCCAAGCAGCGCCTTCCAATCGATTCAGGATTTGCGATCATCTTGACTCCGACGATACGTCAGAAACATCCTTTTGCCAGCTTCAATCGTGGCAGCGGGAAATTCACGGTGGACCAGGCTTGCGTAGGTTTGCGCCGGTCGGCATCCAGCGCGGATGATCAGCGCCACCGCTCTGCAATTTGTCGGTCAACTGCCTAATGTTCCCGCCGTCCGAGTCCATTATCCAAATGCCGGGCATGCGGCCCGTTTCCGCCCGGCAGAAGATAATTAATTCTCCGTCATCGGATTGGCTGGCTCGACAGTCCCATACTGCGGGTTCGCAGTGGGTCAACCGGCGCGACGCGCGATCGTTCGGATTGAGCCGCCAGATTTCAACGCCACCACGGGCTAGATCGGGTTTGAAGTCCCGATTAAAATGATCGGTGTCCCTGCGCTGCGATTGGTATTCCCAAGGGACCTTCGATTGAGGCAGCTTCCTGGAATACAGGATTGCCCCGTCCCGTGTCCAGGCAAGCATATTGGAGCCGCCACCACGACGGTCGGAGCCGCCGTAGGTCGCCCCAAACCAATGGATTTGTCCTTCGGTCAGAAACTGTTGTTCTGAACCGTCCGGACGGCTCACGCACACGTCCGCCCAGTCGTGACCGGGATCCGCGTGATAGCGGCAAGCTTGGTACGCAAGCCATTCTCCGTTCGGCGACCAGCGGGGACCGAAATAGAGATGCTCTTTGTCTCCCGCAATCAGAATTCGATTCCGGCCCTCCAGATCGCTTGTCCAAATCTGATACCCAGACGGGCTGGCCAAGTGGAACGCGACGCGCTGTCCATCCGGACTCAGGCTCGTGCCGTAGGGCAAACCCTCTCCCGCGTGTGTGAATTCACGGGCGTCCGTTCCGTCCAAGTTCATGTTGAAGATTTGCCCGACCCTGTTCCGGACCACTTGGACGAGGAGCCGATCGTCTCCAAGGAGAAGCTCGGGCGTGTAAAAAACAGCCATGCGATTCCGGCTGGCAATTTCAGTCAAAGCGTCGCTTTCCAGATCGTAAATCCAGAGATGTGTCGGTGTTTGGGTGTAGTACTCGTCGAACGGGCGGCCCGGTCCGTCACGACGTTCTTCCATGCTCAGAAACAAAATGCGCCGGCCATCGGAGAAGAATCCCGAGGGTTGCCAGGTGACTTGGTCCGGCACAGTGAAATCAAAGACGCGCCGGCCCGTGCCGTCCGCATTCATCATCAAGGTCTTGCCATTGCTGACAAAGAGAAAACGGTGCGCAGCGGTTTCGCTGGCAATTGCCTTAGGCTGTCGCGGACTTCGGCAGGAAACCGCCACCACGGACATCCCACACAAAAGTGATTCAAGGAAGCTCCGGCGGCTGAGGTTCGATGTCTTTTGCGGCGGCTGGGCTTGGCAAATCAAGACCGGCGTTTTTTTCACGGAGTGCTTGGAATCCGATGGAATCTGCTTGCGGAATGCCCGTGAAAGGTTCAGTCCAGTTTGCGAACCCAGATGTTCCGGTAACGAACCGGGTTGCCATGATCCTGGAGCAAGAGCGGACCTTTGGGAATGACTCCGGAGAAACGGGCGGCGGGCGTTGCCTCGCCGGAAACAGGGGTATGATCCTGGACGAGCACTCCATTGTGGAAAACGGTAATCGAGCCTTGGATCGTTTTACCTTCCAAAGTGCGCGGTGGATGAAAGACGATGTCGTAGCTCTGCCATTCGCCGGGCTTTCGACTCGCATTCACAAGAGGAGCCTTGTGGCCGTAGAAGGCTCCCGCCTGGCCGTTGAAGTAAGTCCGGTTCTCGTAAGAGTCCAGCACTTGAATCTCGTAACGCCCTTGCAGATAAACGCCGCTATTCCCCCGGCCCTGGCCTTCTCCCTGAACCACCGCCGGCGCGGCCCATTCTACGTGCAACTGAACCGACCCAAATTCCTCTCGAGTCAAAATGCTGCCGCCGCGCACCTCAGCGTAACCCTTTTCGATTTTCCAGTTCGGCGCGTTTCCGTTCTCCGATTTCCATGCGGAAAGATCCGTGCCGCCGAAGAGCACCAGCGCATCTGAAGGTGGCGTTCCGTTCGCTCCGGGAGCAACGTGCGGTGGCTCCTGGTCCGCGGCAGAAAGGGAAATCATTGATGTGAAGGCGAAAGACAACAGTAGGGCAAATGGCGAATTCATAGTGAGCGTAAATGCGGGAAAAGTGTGCCTTGCGTAGCGTCAGAGCTCAAGTCCAAGTTCACATACGAATTCCCTCAGGGAGAAATTAGAAACGGGATAAGCGGGCATCACGAATGCGGTGAAACAGCCCATCATTTCACGTTCATTTGAACTCGATTCAGGATCAAGAGTACGCGACGTTCATTCACGCTAACCATTATGAAGAAACAACTGCCAAACAAATTCTCCAATTACGGCGTGAGGATTCTCAAGCACCTCGTTGCCATGGCCTGCGCCGTTACAATCACGAAAGCTGCGGATGAGTCAGACTGGATCAAGCTGTTCGATGGGAAGACCCTAAACGGCTGGATCCACTACAACGGGTCGCATCGCTACACGGTGGAGGACGGAGCCATCGTCGGCACAACCGTTCCGAACAGCGTCAATTCGTTCCTCTGCACCAAACGGGAGTTTGGTGATTTCGAGCTTGAAATCGAGGTCTGGATGGATGTGGTGACGAACTCTGGAATTCAGTTTCGCTCCCAAACCCGCCCGGAGACCGTCGGCAACGATTGGGGTTTGACGATGGGGCGAGTTTATGGGCCGCAGGCGGAGATACGCCGAAGAGGCAAGCCTGGAGACCCGACGACAGGCGTGTTCTACGGTGAAGCACTAGGAACGGGATGGCTGTCTTCCAAAGAGACGATCGAAAAAGGTCACGCTTTCTATCGAAATGAGGACTGGAATCAATTGCGTATTGTCGCAGAAGGACCACGCATGCGCTCTTGGGTCAATGGACATTTGGTTGACGATATCACGCGCGAAGATGTTTTTCGGACGCACGCCAAGGGTTTCATCGGACTCCAGGTCCACGGGATTACGGGCCAGGGACCGTTCGTGATGAAGTTCCGCAATATCCGGATCCGGCCCCTCGGGCGTCAATAACTTCCAACGATTCATGCGGAGTGAAAACCTCCAAGGAGGAAAGCGACTCGGGACCAGGAACCTTCGGTTGTGGAGCGCATGCCAGCCCGGCACCGAACGTGCGTTCTCGGACTAGCTCATTTTGCCTCTTTGGTGGTTGAAAAGCTCCCGTTGCGCAAAAAGTGAATCGTCTCCCGAATCGCATCGGCGTTGCGCATGAGGTACGGATGAGTGACGTGCAGGACACGATGCTCCTTCATCCCGGCGACTTTGGTTCTCTCGACAGAGACCTTGCCGTCGTCCGGACCCTTGATCATCGTGCTGTTAATCCAGTTGATGGAGCGGTCTCCAGCGATCACCCCGAGTTCGAACTTCACCGGACCCAAACGATTCGGAACGGAATCTGATCCGGTTCCCATCTGCTTGCCCGCCGGCCCATTGATCTTATCGAAGAGCTTGATGTCGCCGAGCGCATCCACAACTTCGCTGCCTTTGTTCGGAGGTCCGAGCATCACCACCCTTCCTAATCGATCAAACTTCGTTGTTTTGAGGTACTGTCGGACAAGTATCCCTCCCATCGAGTGCGTCACGAAGTGGACTTTGCGCACGTTTGTCATCCGTGCGTCCATAAGTGCTCCACTGATCGTGGCTTTTGCAAGCTCCTCGATGGATGCCCTGCGCGAGGGATAATCGACATTCAACACAACATAACCTTCCGCTTCGAGAGCCGATGCCATCTTCGTCATCGATCGATGAGTGCGGCACAGACCGTGGAGCAAGATCACTCCTTCAGACGCTGAGGAAATTGCAGTGGCGGTCACAAGGAAAATTGAGAATAGAAATGCTCGGTTCATCCTGCGTGCTAATTTCCGCGCAGCATAAATAGTATAACCACGAAATACAGAAAAAGGAATTCTCCGTAACACTCCAAAACCTGGCGGAAGATTTGACGAAACCCTGAGTCTCCTTGCGGATGGCCGGAGAATTGATCGCCCACTCCCTTCGCAGATGACACGGATAAGAAGCGAAGAAATAGAAACTAGGGTTTTGTCTTTTTCATATCCGTGAAATCCGAGAAATCCGTGGTTAAATTTCCCCGTTTTGGTTTCCCGATGCGTGCAACACCACGGTTATCTTGGTTCGTTCGTTTTCGTGTAATTCGTGTGTTTCGTGGGCCACCCTTCCCTCAATGAAATCCCTCTGCATTTTGGTTGTGGCTTCGCCGCGCGATTCGTGAGTGCGCGGGACAGAATTCTTCAGATCTAAATCGTTGCTCATTCATGGAATAGCTGGCGAGCGTTGCGACAAACTCACTTCGCCCGGCCAAATCACCACTCTGCAAGACAAAATCATGGGGGACAAAATCATGAGAAAAACGGCGAATTCCCGAGAGCGTCGGATTCAACAATGGGATGCTTGAGCTGGAAGGGAATCGTGGCGCATCTCTCAACGAACGCCGGGGGCGGACCTGTCTTGATGATTTTGTCTTTAGGGGACTGCCAGATTAGAGACAGTTTGTCTTGGGTTGAGAACAGAAGCAAACGAAGCAAACGAAGATCCGAAGGAGAGGAAGCCAACTCTCGGTTCTCTTGGTGGGGCGACACTCTGTGGAGCCCTTCCCCTTGCTGGATGGGTGTCTCGCAATTCGGAGCTGTGGAAACGCTGGAATGCCTGGATGTCTTGGTGTTTCCACCGTGCCTTCTCGTTCGTTTTTCGCCACAAGGTTGACCAGGGCTCCACAGAGTGTCTCCCCACCGGACTGCAGGGGTCTGAACCTCGAATCGAACCAGTTGCAGCATGGATTCCGGGGGCGCGGCGCGTTCAACAACCTTGTGCCATGGTCAAACTCCCGCCACTGACCAAAATCCGCGACCTCGGCGACGGCCGAACCTTCAAGATCCACCACTGGGGCCATGATCGGATCGCATCTCTATTCCGCCTCAGACCGGAGATTCTGGCCGAATATTATCCTGAAACCGCCCGTCGGCTTTCCAGTGCTGGCACTTCGAAAAAGCTGCTTTCCACTTACCTCAACTGGCTCGTTCGCGACTGCACTCCGCTCAAGCTCAGAGCCATCGATCAAGGCGCGGCGCGCACAGGCCGGAACGTGCTTGGCCTGGCAGGCGTGTATATCGATCTGGAACTCACGCTGCGCCTTCCGAAAATACGATCGCTGCAGTGCGGCAACGGAGCGTGCGCAGTTGCCGCTTTTGACATGGAACCAAGTTGTTTGGAAGTCCCGAGCCCTAGGACTCGCCGAAGCGAAAGCGGTAAATCGCTTCGCTCGTCACCGCAGTCCAAGACGCTGCCGCGTTCATCGAAGTCGCGTCAAATTCCTCAGGCTCCACAGCCTTCGTCGCGCCGAAGCGGCGCTATGGCGGGCCGCGTAGGCGGAAGTGGCGCCCCACCGATGAAGAAGGTTCATGGTCACGATTCGCGAATCCGAAACAGATTCCCGGACGCGTTGTCGAAACCATGATGAATTTTCTGCCGATCGTTCAGCGGGAACTGCGGGTCGTGTCTCGCAACGCGTGGATGTATTGGGTCCTCGTGCTATTCGGGCTTGCGGGCATCATCGCGGTGCTGGCGCTGTTTTATGAGGGATCTCGGCGTATCGCTCCCGGAACCTAGATGCTATGGATGTTTCCCGAGCGACACAGCCGCACTCCGTTGTCAACCATTCCGGTAGGCAACAAACGCAACTTCCCGACACCAGAATTCTGAATTCTTCTCTGTCGATGACTTTTGCTGGCTGTGATGCATCCGGTTTGGCATGCTGCGGCTAAGCTAAAGACGCACGAGTTTACTTCAAAGACGAGAATAGACATGAGCCCAAAAGAACAAGCGAAACGTGATGGCTGGCAGCTCTTCATGACGACCACGAACGAGCTGTTCCTTCCGTCGCGGATCACGTATCGCGTATTGAACCCACTGGAACTTGTGTTGAAGTTCCAAAGTCTTCGCTCGATGATCTTCGAGCCGCACAGAAATCGATGGGCCTGGAACTACGAGTTTGAAGCGCGAACGCTTGGATTTCCGGACGATTACGACCGGATTCCGCCCGAACGCCAGCCCGTTGTGCTAGCTTTCTGCTATCTCACCGCAAAGGACACTTTGCAGGTGTTCGTGCGATCCACCCTGCGCTTGAGAAAAGCGCTTCTTTTTTTCGAGGAACACGTCCCACGCGCCTGTGCGATTGGCGAGAGCTACGACGAGTACAATCTGTTGACGGCTCACGACTCGCGCAAGCCGATTCCCGTACTCGAGGATTTCTTTCGCGACGAGTCAAAGATCGCCTTCATCGATATTGAAGCCATGACGTCGGACCCGGCGAAGTTCGCCACTGAGTCGTTCCTGTATGCGGAGAAAAGTCTCGAACCGCTCGAACGTCATGTTTTCGAAGCGTTTTATGAGGACGGCGACCGGTACATGGAAATGGCCATGCGCATGCGTGAACTGCTTGCGCTTAAACAATATGGGTCGGAAACTCCAATCCGGCCTTATGATTTCTACCTGGAGATCTTTCAAAACACTGCACACTCCGCGGGTTCAGACGCATCAGGCGCGCAGATTGAAGGACAGCACCGCCTCGGAACCTAACGAAGGTCTGGATCCTTCAGGAGCGCTCTATGACGCTGGCTTTTCGTTTCTTCGGATTGATCGAGAGCTCAATTGCGCTACACTCGATTTGAGCGAGCCAAATGGTTCCCGGCGGCTTTACAAAGTTCAGTTCGCTTGCTGCCCCGATCCCACTTGTGATTGCGGAGTTCTCAATCTGATCCTCAATCCTCTTCGGGAATCTCATTCCAGCACCAATCCAGACTGTTCTTGTACGGAAGTCTTTCTGGATTTCGCATCGCACGGGGACAAGACTCTACCGCCAGCATGGAACGTACGGCAAAAGGATGTGACTACTATTAGGTTTAGTTACCAGGATGGGACCATCGAGGTGTCACGAAAGGGATCCGCGGGTTCGCCGACGGCAACAGCACTTATGGATTCCTTCAAGGCAGCCTGCCCGGAATTCAAAAGCCGGTTCAAGCGCCGGCATACTGTCTTGCGCGCCTTGCACAACACGGCCATCGCGCCGCACGAGCCGGATGTTCCGCCGCCCGCGCTCCGTTCGGTGAAAATCGGACGCAATGAGCGTTGTCCCTGCGGAAGCGACAAGAAGTACAAATTCTGCTGCGGGCTTTGAAAACGCAGACCTTACTTTGGCAGCGGCAGAGTTTCTTGTTGACAAGTAGTCTCACGTGACTACACTTGGACATGGTGAAACGAAAAGAGCCAACAAGATGGCCGCGCAAATCAACCGCGCCGCTCGAACTCAAAGAAGCGGTGGGCTTGCCCGGGCTTGGCCTGGCGATCTCGGTGCGCGCGGCCAAAGCGAAACTTTCAGCCCTGCTTGAGCTGGTTGCGAGAGGACAAGAAGTGACCATCACAAGCGACGGTTTGCCCAAGGCGGTCTTGATCCCGGTCGGTTCCAAGCATGGCCGGAAGGTGTTCACGGGCATGGGTGATGTTCTGCTCGGGCAACCCGTTCATCGCGGACCTTTGGCGGAGAACCTGGTTCGAGAGGACCGCGACGCGCGCGGTTGGTGAGCCGTGTACCTCGATTCCTGCATCCTTGTCAAATTGGTGATCCGTGAGGCGGACAGCCGATGGTTCGATCAGAATCTGAGAGGGCACGCCTTCGAGACCTCGGACTTGGCACTGACGGAAGTGCGATCGGCCCTGCTCGCCAAAGAGCGAGCAGGATTCATTTCCGCCCGCGAACGGATTTCGGCTGGAGAGACGTTCACGGACCTGGTTGAAGACGAAACATTTCGGCTGTTGCCGTTGAATCGAAGTGTGCTCGAACGTGCCATCGCCATGCAATTGGCCTGCCATCCGCGAGTCCCCTTGCGAACTCTCGATGCACTGCATTTGGCAACCTGCGATTTGCACAATGCCGATTCGCTGGCCACCACGGACGCGCGTTTGCGGGACGCTTGCGGGCAATTTGCCATCGCGCTATTCCCAACGCGACTGGAACAGGTGATTTTCGATGAAGAGCCTGTCTGAAGGCTCGGGCGTTGATTCTGGTCAATTCTAGCGCCAGCCGTTCGAGCGATACTCAAAGGCTGGGAGTGCGGTTGCACTCCGGTTTCGGTGACGTCTGGGATGCGCGAGACGGAAACCGTGCCGAAGGAGAAAGGGAACCTGAAGCCGTAGCGGCGAGAAAGGGATACAGGGGCACTTTTTCATTTCGCGCGGTGATTTGTAGTGATATACGACCTTCAGACATCCCTATGAAATGGTTTCTTTCACTTCTACTCGTTGTCACATTGGCGCGCGAAACGATTTCTTCCCGATCTGCGCCCGCGGAGGGGGCCGGGAAATTCAACGTGCTTTTCATCGCGGTGGATGATTTGCGGCCGGAGTTTGGCGCTTACGGCCAAACCTACGTGATAAGCCCAAATCTTGACGGACTTGCGGCGCGCGGTCTTGTCTTCAATCGGGCGTACTGCCAGCAAGCGGTTTGTTCGCCATCGCGATCGAGCTTGATGACCGGAACGCGGCCGGACACGACAAAGGTTTGGGATCTCAACACCCATTTCCGCACGGCCCTTCCGGACGTCGTGACGCTTCCGGAGCATTTCAAGAACAATGGCTACTTTGTCCAAGCGATGGGGAAACTTTACCATGGTGGATTTGACGACCCGCAATCGTGGTCTATTCCGTGGACGCGGCCGAGGGCAGCAACATACGGGCTTGAGGACAATCTCAAGATGGTTCGCGAAAAGGCGCGGGTTGCCCGGCTGGCGGGGAAGACCGCGACGGAAGTGAACCGGGCTGCGCGCGGTCCCGCATTCGAAGTTGCGGATGTTCCGGACAACACCTTCCATGATGGCGCGCTTGCGGACATGGCGATCAAGGCGCTCGGGGAATTGAAGGCAAAGAATCGACCTTTTTGGCTGGGCGTCGGGTTTATTCGTCCTCACCTGCCTTTCGTAGCTCCGAAGAAATATTGGGACCTTTATGATCCGGCCAAGATTCAATTGGCGTCAAATCCCTACCGGCCCAAGGACGCTCCGGCCTATGCGATTGGAGATGGTGGCGAGCTGCGCGTGTACGATGCGATTCCGGCCGGTCATATCCCTGATGAATTGGCTCGGGAGCTTAAACATGGATATTATGCGGCCGTCAGTTATATGGACGCCCAGATTGGCCGTGTCGTGGATGAGCTTGACCGTCTGGGACTCCGCGAGAATACAATCATCATCGTGTGGGGCGATCACGGCTGGAAATTGGGCGAACACGATGCCTGGTGCAAACATTCCAATGTGGAACTCGACACAAACGCTCCCCTGATCGTTTCGGTTCCACGAATGAAATCGGCCGGACGACGAACGGAGGCGCTGGTTGAGTTTGTGGATATTTACCCGACGCTCGCGGAACTGTGCGGTCTAGCAATGCCGGCGCATCTTGAGGGATTGAGCTTTTTACCGCTGCTCGACAATTCGGACAGGCCGTGGAAAACAGCCGCGTTCAGCCAGTATCCGCGGAGTGCCAACAGACAGCGGCTCATGGGCTATACGCTGCGCACGGACCGTTATCGCTACACCGAGTGGCAAGACCGTGGGACGGGCAAAGTCCGGGACCGGGAACTTTACGATCACAGAGTCGATCCGGCGGAAAACGTAAATGTCGCCGAACTGCCGGAGAATGGATCCTTTGTGGCGGACTTCGGCCGGATGATGGAAACGGGCTGGCGAGGCGCAAAGCCTCCGTCTAACTGAGGCCTGCGGCGGGCGATCGATCCGGTTGGGCGCTGTTAGTTTCTCTCGACGATCGCGCTTTCGGGAAAAACAGCCCGCCGAATCACCGTGCGTTCGTCGGATGTGAACGTGATGTGTATCATTCCATCCGACGTCTGGATGGCGGTTGGATAAGAAAAGGAACCCGGGCCTTCGGCGATGTTTCGGCGGTGCGGAAAGGTTTTTCCGTTATCGGTCGAGATTGCAACTGTGAGCGGCGACCGATCCGTTTTGCTGTTGTTGAAAACCAGCAGCAAATGGCCGTTCTGGAGTTTGATAAAATCTACGGCCGCATTCGGATTCGGAAACTCTGAGTCTTTTCCTTCGCCCCATGTGCGTCCGCCGTCATGCGACTCGGCTCGGACGAGATAGGCGTCTTCCGTTGGCTCGTAATCCCCGCCGCGACGGCAGAATGCGATTATGTGGTTTTCAGCGATTTCCACGGGTGCTGGCTGCAGATTTCCCAAGCGCGACCGGATCTTTTCTGTTTGCGTCCAGCGCCTCGTGATCGGATCAAACCGCAGAAACAACGATGAGGTATCGGGTCCAACCCACTCCGTGTTTTTCCCGGTTTCGTGGTAAATCGGTATCAGATAGTTTCCGTCATGAAGAACGATCGGATGCCCGCGTACCATCGTGCCTTCGTCGAACGTCAACATAAATGAATCGGACCAGCTCTTCGCGCCGTCCTTGGAGATCTTTGCGGCGATTCGTGATGAGGACCAGGTGTCGCTGTATCGGATGACATAGAGAAGCCAGACCCAGCCGTTTGGGGCTTGCCAGATCACACCGTTTCCCAGAGAGAGGAATGGGTGACTGGCGATCTGCTGCGGTGGAGACCATTTTTCCTGGCCTTTCACGCGCCGCGAGCCAAAGACCGCGGTTCCGTCCGCGTATTCGCCCTCGCCTCCATAATAGACGAGGTAAAGATCTCCGTTCGCCAACTCGTCGATCGACGATGGATGTTTGTAACGGCCGGTGGGGATATGCTCGATTAATTCCAGCATGCCGCTCTCGTTGGCAGCGGGGTGCTGGGGTTGAAAGACGACTTTTCGGCCGGCGGTTGGGGGGCTTGCCGCTTTCACAAGTTGCGGCGTCGCTTCGGTTTCGGGACCGAAGATCCGTTCGACACGAATCTCTGCGGCAGCACTTTTGAGCGAGACGAGACTGATAAGGATAACCGTGCCCAGAACGGCGTAAGTATTCTTCATTGCGTGATTGGCTTCTGAACGGGGTGCGCGTCCCTTCGGATTATGTAATTGGTGATCCCGAACTCGATCAATTGCTGGTAATTCGTGAGGACGATCCCTTGCTGATCGAGCAGGGCTTTGATGGCAACCGGCTCTTTGCGTTCGAGTTTTTCCCAGTCAAACTCGGGTAAAAGTTTTGCCAGCAATCTCGGCTCGATCAGAATCTCATCACTTTCCTGAGGGACGTTGGGATCGGCAACCGGAAGCTCCCCGGGGTTCGCTTGACCGGCACCTCCCACCGTGGAGCCGTTTTGCCCGGCGGCGCCCGCTGTGTTCGCGAGCAGGGATTGAGCGCGATTCGCGGCCGCCAGCTTCGCTTGTTCTGCCAGGCGCGCTAGGTTTTTCCGAATTGTCTCATTCTCCACACGGATTCGAGCGATATCCTCTGCCGAGGATTTTAACGTCTCGATTTCCTGATTGTCTCTTCGGAGCCGGGGCAATTCCTTGTTCTCGGCACGAAGTTTTCCAATTGCTTGGTTTTCTTCCTGGAGTTTTTGCAACTCCGCTTGCTGCTTCGTCAGCGACTCTCGATTCTCACCGGAATCGCATCCAACCAGAAAGAAAGCACCGCTGAGAACGGCGATTTTCAGGAGTTGCTTGCGCGGGGCGGTTTGCCAAATCTGCATATTTTTCATTTCGATTCACCATCAAATTATTCGCAATCTTACACCTGAAACACTGTATCCGGCCCAAGGTTGCGGTGTTTTGGCAGGCGCACTATCTGCGGTTGACGCGTGCCAAACGCAACAGCGTCATTTGGGCGTTCCGGTTGCCTTTGCAAGCCGCGAGCGTCAGTCAATACCGGGACGCCTGCAGGTTCACCGGCATTACAGAGCCAGCAAAGCCAAGAAAAAGAAGTGCCGCTAAGGCGAATCCTGTCCGGCGGTTGTCAGGGTTTGGCAGTATTCTCATGAGCGCAGCGAAACTAAATGGTTCATCTGCAAGTTAAAAGCACTTTGTCGAGAAAAGGCCGTGAATCGTTTGACCTTCCCATAATTCTCTGCGAGTCTGCAAAAAAGGCATGAGTCAACAACCTAGTATCAATATTCCTGGAAATCTTCGTGATTTTAAGCTTCCGTTCGTATTTGTCGTCTGGGGTGTAGTTGCTCTGTTGTGCCTCGTGGCGGGGTTCACGGTGTTTTACACGGTGTCAGCGGAGTCGCAGGGCGTGGTTCTTCGTTTCGGCAAATATATCAAAACAGTCGATCCGGGGTTGCGCTATAAACTGCCGTTTGGAATCGACCGCGTGGTGATCCTGCCGGTCAAAAGACAGTTGAAACAGGAATTCGGTTTCGGCACCTCGGGTGCCAGCAATCTAAGCCAATACTCCGGCGGGAATGAACAGGAACAGGAGCGGAGCATGGTCACCGGCGATCTCAACGCGGCCACGGTGGAGTGGATTATCCAGTACCGGATCCGGGAGCCCCAGTCCTACCTATTCAAAGTGCGCAAGCCCGACAATACGCTGCGGGCCATTTCGGAGTCCGTCATGCGGACCGTCGTGGGCGACAGGACGGTGGATGAGGTGATCACGGTGGGCCGGCAGGAAATCGAGTCGGGGTCGCTTACCCAGTTGCAGGATCTAGTGAACAAATACGAACTTGGTCTGAGCATTGACCAGGTTCAGTTGAAGAACGTGAATCCGCCTGCGAAGGTTCAGCCGTCTTTCAACGAAGTCAATCAGGCCCAGCAGGAGCGTGAACAGATGATCAACGAGGCCAACGGCGAATACAACAAAGTGGTTCCGCGAGCCAGCGGTGAAGCGGAGCAGAAGATTCAGGCGGCGGAGGGCTATGCTCTGAAGCGCGTCAACGAAGCGGAGGGCGATGTCTCACGATTTAATGCCGTACTGGAGGAGTACCTAAAGGCGCCGCAAGTAACCAAACGGCGATTGTATCTGGAAACAATGCGTGAAGTGATTCCGAAACTAGGCAAAAAGATAATCTTGGACGACGGGGCCAAAGGAATCTTGCCATTGCTGCAATTAACAACTGAACCCGAAGGGAGGGGCCGATGAAACAGGTGGCTGGAATTATTTTTTTGGCTGCTGTTCTCGCGGTCGCGATGGTGTTGATGGGTGCGGCTTATACCGTTCTCGAGACCGAGCAGGTGATTATCACGCAGTTCGGCAAACCGGTCGGAGAGCCCATTACGGAAGCAGGCTTGCACTTCAAGCTCCCCTTTGTTCAGGAAATCATCCGGATCGAGAAGCGAATTCTTGAATGGGACGGATACCCGACCGAAATGCCCACGAAAGACAAGACCTACATTGTCGTGGACACGTTTGGCCGCTGGCGTATCAAAGATGCCAAGCAGTATTTCCTGAGGCTTCGCGATGAACGAAGCGCGCTTTCACGGCTCGACGATATCCTCGGCAGCGAAACGCGCAATTCAATCGCCAAGCACGAATTAATCGAAATGATCCGCACGACGAAGGATCGCGTCCCCGAGCGCGATTCCGTTTTGCTCGATGCCCCTGGGAATGTGGGGATCCTTTATCCGATCACAATGGGGCGCGCGAAAGTGGAGGAAGAGGTGTTTCAAAAGGCCGCTGAGAAATTGACGGATTTTGGCATCGAATTGCTCGACGTGCGATTCAAACGAATTAACTACAATGAAAGTGTCCGGGAGAGAATCTTCGAGCGAATGATCAGTGAGCGCCGGCAAATTGCCGAGCGTTTTCGATCCGAGGGCGGAGGCGCGGCTGCGAAGATCATCGGAAAAAAAGAGCGGGACTTGCTGAAGATTGAATCGGAGGCGTACAAGAGGGTTCAGGAGATTCGAGGCGTGGCGGATGCCAAAGCAACCGAGATCTATGCCAATGCGTTTAATCAAAGCCAGGAAGCAATCAAGTTCTACGAATTCGTCAAAACCATGGAGACTTATCAGGATATGCTTGCCGAGGACACGACCTTGATCCTTTCCACAGATAGCGAAATCTTCAAATACCTCAAAGACATTGATCCACCGGACAAGCCGTAGGTTGAAGATCGGAGGTGGAGCGCTCGTTCAACCAGATACTGAGCCGCCTTCCTTCGTATTCAGGCTCTGAATGCCAAAAGAGAACGCAGCTGAGCACGACCGCGGCGGCGCAGGAAATGAAAACCGCCATTGTTCGAGTCCGCGTTTTCGGTTTCACACGGTACCTTTCATAGCTTCAATCTGCCTGCTCACGCGCGGCGGGTCATTGTAAATGTTTCTGGAAAAGTTCTTGCTGAAAACCGAATCCCGTTAGATGAAACTGAGGACGAATGAAAAGCCGCGGTTTTCTATTCATAGCCGGTTTTATTCTCGGTCTTTGCGCCGGTATCTTGCTGGGGCAGGAAGGAGTTCGAAATCAATTGAAATCCGTGATCGGAAACATTGCCGCAAACGCCGATCAGCAAATTCGGCGGCTTATCGAGAGGGCCAAAGGAGGTTCCACTTCCGCCTCCGGAAGTGACGCTGGCCAGGAGGTTCAGGTTTCGCCGGTCTCCGCGCCGCATCCGGAGAAAAACCAATACATTCGGGAGCACGTTCAATTGACCGGGGTGCAGGCAAAGATGGATCCTTCAAAGGGAAGTCTCGCGGTAATTACGGGACGCATCAAGAATTCCGGCGACTGGGCTCTAAAGCGAGTCTCGATGACAGCCTATTTCATGAGCGAAAACGACATCGTGTTCGATCAGAACATATTGATTGTGAACGACACACCTCTAACGAGTAAAACAGACAGAACGTTCAGCGTACGGGTCGAGGACGTGCCGCATCGCTGGTCCGGAGGTAAGGTGCGCGTTGCGGTGACAGATATCGTATTTGTGGATTAATTCTCCCGTTTGTCCGGTTCGCTACCACCGCTACAGCGACGCTTTTTGATGGTTGAACTCATCCACACGCTGCTCCCCAATCGAAATCTCTTCCGGCGACATTCGTGCCGTGAGATGCTCCAGTGTTTTTTCAGTGTTCGCGTCTCCATGTTCCGAGGCCAGCCGAGCCCATTTGTACGCTTCACGATCGTCTCTCGAAATGCCACGACCTAGAGCCAGGAGCGCTGCCAGAGAAGACTGGGCTTTCCGATGATTTTGCTCGGCAGCCTTTGCGAACCAGGCCGCCGCCTCGGTGTCATCTTGTGGAACGCTTGTTCCGAGATAATACATTTCCCCGCAATCATGCTGGGCATTGGCGTCTCCCGATCTTGCTTTCTCCAACACTTCATTGACAGCGGTCGTTTCAAGATTCTCCAGCGAGTGTCTTACGTTGCGCGCCACCTCGAAGGCTTTCTTGAGCGCTGCCCGAGCTGCCGGAGACGACTGAGCCGAATCGATAATTGTCTTAAAAAAACTCATGTGCCGGATCTGATTCTCCAAGAATCCAGGAATCCAGAATTGTTTCGGCTAAATGAAATGGAATCCGAAATGTCGATTTACGGCAGTCGATCTCGCAGCGCCTTCGGCAACGGAGCGGTGTAGCCTTCCGGAGATCGGTAAGACGAGTTGGGGAGCGCATACCGAAAAGTGCTCGCGTACTTGAAGTTGCTGTTCGGCGCGGCTGGCGTGTATGGCGGTTGCGACTGTGGGTAAGATCCGTTGGGAAGCGCTGTTGAACCCCCTGATTGGTGGAATTGTCCGCGAACGTGTGGAATAACGGCATACGTGTAGCCTGGAAACACTGTGAAGTTATTGTTGTTCGCCCCATTTCCGATTCCGTTGTTGTAAGCTGAACCTTGGGCTGCAGTGTCCGCTGACTCGAACTGAGATTTTCGATTCTGTGCGACCGCATAAGCGGCTTGTGCCGCTTGAATCGCTTCTTGCCGCTGCTGAACCAGCCGCTCTTGCTGTTCTTTGAACGCTTGCGCCTGTTGCATCCTCAATTCGATTCCGTGATTGATGATTGCCGTGATAATCTCCGGAGACGCCCCCATTTGGTGCAATTGAACAATCTGCTGCGAGGTGGGTGCAAAGGGAACGCGGGAACTTTGGATATAGGCGAGAATCACCTGCTTATCGATGCCTCCTTGAATAAGACGAGCGATATCTTGAAGGCCGAGAGAATACCTTGAAGTGATGGTCTGAATCCGTTTCGTGTATTCAGCGCTTTTGATCGCCGACGCTTCTTCCGGCTCCACTGAGGCTATTTCGCCGGTTCCGATTTCAAGTTCAGGTTCGTCGGCCGCCACGTCGAGTGGTTCCGGCACCGCCGGTTCGCCTGCCTCTGGCTCCGTTTGTGCCGGGTAGGAAACTTGATTCGAAACGGCCTCCTGGGCAATCGTTCCGCTGTCTAATGGATGATTTGCAACCTTCGGCAGCAATGCTCCGGCCGTCAGAACGACTGCACCCACAAATAGTAAAATGGGAGTTTTCATAAAATTACTTGGCAACGAGATCTTAGGACCTATGCAACTTGCGACTGAATTCGAGCGCCTCTACATTAGGCGCATCCGGCGAATTTCTCAAGCTCGTTTCCACCGGCAGCGATTCCCATGCATTTCCGACTTGTTGGAACATTCGTTGGACCGCGGGCTGTCCCAGCCCGCAGCACTCGGAAACAAGCTGACGCATCAATTTGGT
>JAQBVM010000291.1 GCA_027623095.1 Verrucomicrobiota bacterium | reverse complement strand
ACCCAGCCAGGGTAACAATTCTTTTGGCGCAATTCGCCCCGAGACTATCAGAAAGGAAAGTGTTGCCAAATGGCTTTAGTGTGGCAGCCTAAGAATAATTATTGACTACTATGAACAAACCGAGAATCATTGCTTATCTGAAACCCTCGTGCGGTTGGAGTCAGGGTGTGCGTGCGATCATGCGCAAATATGACATCCCGTTTGAGGATCGAGACATTATTAACGATCCGGTCCAGCGCCAGGAGATGATCGAGAAGAGTGGCCAGATGCTGAGTCCCTGTGTCGAGGTGAACGACCGCATGCTGGCAGATGTAAGTGGCGACGAGGTCGAGGCGTTTTTGCTGGCTAACAACCTTGTGCCGTCCACGAATCAGGAGGCGGACTCTCCGACTAATTCAGCTTGCCCAGGCGAGGTTCCGGCAGAAGCTCCGATGCACTTCCGGAGCTGATTCTCAGAATTCAGCGGTTCTCGAACATCCGCGGAACAGTCCGTTCCGCGGATGTTTTTTTCGTTGGATCCTTTTACCGGGCCTGCGTTACTTGATCTCCGGAACGTCCCGCTTTGCTTGTTCGAGAGCGGCTGTCGAATCAGACGGAAGGGGTTTTACCATGAGGTTCTTGTATTGGACCACACTCCCCGGATCGTGTTGCTGAAGAGCCAAATGACCTACGGTGTGCGTGTTTTTTTCATCAACGAAATCGACGACAATCGTATCGTTCACCTTGACGATGATCCGGTTTCCAATCGCGATGACATGTTGGGTCCACCACGTGTCGTCTTGAATTAGTTGTTCGCTGATTTTCTTGAAACCGTAAAGGCTTCCGGTTTTTTGCGGGTCGGGGCTGGAATTCTCGACTTGGGTTTCGTACCCGCGCGGAAATCCTTTCATGAGCCGGGTTCGAAAGTACATCCCGCTGTTGCCGGAATGGTTGAGTTTGACCTCCGCTTTGAACTCCAGATTTTTGTACGTATTCGGGCTGAATAAGTGGCTTCGCGGCCCTTTGCCGACGATGCTGCCATCCTCGGTGGCGGTCCAAGATCCGGAATCGAACGTCAGCCATCCGCTGAGTGTTTTGCCATCAAAGAGGCTGTACCAACCGTTGGCATCGGGCTCCAAAGGCAGGGGATCACCCGAGGCGGTTTGCGCGAAGAGGCTGTTTCCGCAAATCAAAAGGGAGGCTGCCGATACTAAGAGAATTTTTTTCATAAGCATAATTCGAAGAGGTCTGGGATTGCTTGTAGCGTGTTTGTTCCGATTTGACAATAGGATTGATAGTTGATCGGGGCTTGCCCAATTTAGCCGCATGCGAATCGTAACGACTGTATCGGCCATGCGGCGCCAAGCAAGGCGCTGGCGTCAGAGCGGGATACGGGTCGGATTCGTCCCTACAATGGGTTGTCTGCATGAGGGACATCTGAGCTTGATTGAGAGGGCTCGAAAAGCGGTCGGTGCCTGTGGAAAAGTTGTAGCCAGCGTCTATGTGAATCCGGCTCAGTTTGGGCCGTTTGAAGATTATTCACGTTATCCCAGGGATTTGGAGAGAGACATTTCATTAACCCGCGCAGCCGGGGTGGATGTCCTATTTGTGCCGGATGACCGGGAAATGTATCCAACCAATGGGGATGGATCTTTTAGCACCTACGTTATTGAAGACAGTGTGGCGGCGGGCATGGAGGGGGCTTCGCGACCGCACCACTTTCGCGGCGTGACGACGGTCGTTGCGAAATTGTTCAACATTGTCCTGCCTGACATAGCCATTTTTGGCCGGAAGGATTATCAGCAGACCGCCGTGGTACGCCGAATGGTAAGGGATCTCGATTTCCCGATACGTGTGATTGTTGGTCCGACGGTGCGTGAGCGTGATGGTTTGGCGATGAGTTCGCGAAATCGATATTTATCGGTTCAGGAGAGGGAGCGCGCGCCGGCGATGTTCGAAACGATTCGACTCGCGAGAGAAGTTGTTCGAAAGGCATCTGCGCCGCTTTCCGCCGGACAATTGCGCCGGCGGCTGATACAGTTTCTCGGTGGACAACCGGGAGTGCGTGTGGACTACGTTGCATTTTTTGATCCGGATTCGCTGCGGGTCGTGCAGCGAGTGCGGCGTGGCACGCACCTTGCGTTAGCGGCATTTTTCGGGAAAACCCGTTTGATCGACAACGGAAGGCTCTAAGAAAGTGAACAACTCAGTCCAAAAGTGCGACGTCCTGATCCTGGGCAGTGGGATCGCAGGGCTCACATTTGCGTTGAAAGTTGCGTCGCGCGGGCGTGTGTGCATCGTCACGAAGAAACATCGGGCGGAGTCGAACACCAACTATGCGCAAGGAGGCGTCGCGGCGGTGACTTCGAAGGAAGATTCCTTTGAAATGCATGTGCGCGACACACTCGATGCCGGCGCCGGCCTCTGCAACGAGGAGGTGGTCCGCACGGTGATCGAAGAGGGGCCCGCGCGAATAGCCGAACTGATCGAGCTCGGGATGCGATTCACCGAGCGTGAAACCAAAATGGCTGCCGGAGGGCGTGAACTGGATTTGGGGAAAGAGGGCGGGCATTCAAAACGGAGAATCCTTCATGCAAAGGATGTTACGGGACGGGAGATCGAGAAGGCACTGCTCGCGGCCATTGCCAAGAGGCCTGCGATCGAGATTTTCGAAGATCATATCGGGATTGACCTGATCACAAGTCACAAACTGGGGATTACCGGGCAGAATCGCTGTTTGGGAGCCCACGTATTGGATAAGCAGCGGCGGGAAGTGGTCACCTTTCATGCGGGTGTTGTGCTTCTGGCCACGGGCGGGTGCGGAAAGGTTTATCTTTACACCACAAATCCCGACATTGCGACTGGCGATGGGGTGGCAATGGCATACCGGGCGGGTGCGGCTATCGCAAACATGGAGTTCATTCAGTTTCACCCGACCTGTTTGTATCATCCAAAGGCGAAGTCGTTTTTGATCAGCGAGGCTGTTCGAGGAGAGGGCGGCGTGTTGAAGACAATCGGCGGCGCCGAATTCATGGACGCGACTCATCCGCTGAAATCTCTCGCTCCGAGAGATATTGTGGCGCGGGCGATCGACAGTGAAATGAAACGGAGCGGCGCGGATCATGTGACGCTGGATATCACCCACAAACCCGCTCGCTTTACAATGGAACGATTCCCGAACATTTACGCCACATGTTTGCAGTATGGACTGGATATCACGAAAGTGCCAATTCCTGTCGTCCCCGCAGCGCATTACCAATGCGGAGGTGTTTTGACAAATGTCGATGGGGAGACCGAGCTTGCCGGGCTTTATGCCGTGGGCGAAGTGGCGTGTACGGGGTTGCACGGCGCGAACCGGTTGGCGAGCAATTCCCTTTTGGAAGCGTTGGTCTGCGCAAATAGAGCCGCGCAAAGCGTGTTGCGGTCTTCTGTGCCCTCGAATAAAGAGCGGATTCCCGAGTGGCACTCAGGAAACGCCAGCAATCCGGATGAGCTTGTGGTCGTCTCGCATAATTGGGATGAGATCCGCCGCATGATGTGGGATTACGTTGGGATTGTGAGGACCGACAAACGCCTCCGGCGCGCTCAAGCGCGAATTGCGAACCTTCAAGCCGAGATCCAGGCGTATTACTGGGATTTCATTGTCACCAATGATCTATTGGAGCTCCGCAATATCGCCACTGTTGTGGGGCTAATCATACAATGCGCCCTGGAACGTCGGGAAAGTCGCGGGTTGCATTACAATCTAGATTATCTGGATCCGAATCCTGACTGGTCCAAGCGTGATACCATTGTGCGGAAGATACCCGATTGAAGATGTTGCGAGCGGCCATTCTTCTGATTTGCGCCTGCGCAAGCTCTATGGGGGCGGCTCAGACACAGCCGCAGATAGTCGTAATTGCGGAGGGTGGGTATCCAAGAACATTTGAGGTTGTCGAAGAAGATTGGGACATTTCATCAAGCGCCAATGAGAAACGCATTGAGGGATTCGATTCGGATTTGCATGGGTCGCCCGTCGTGAGGCGGACTCAACGACGCGTCGTGTTGTATGAAGTGAGCGCCGAACGCACACCTTTCACGAGAAGGATCCTGACAAACCGGGTGCTGGTTCAGCTTGCGAATCCCGCCGTCATTCAGCAGCTCGCGCCTGCCAATAGCGGTGTTCGCATCGAGAGCGTCGAGTATGTTCCGGGTTTTTATACCCTCTCCACTAGCGAACCGATCGAAGCGCTGAGGTTCGCACTGCGATTGCGGGGCACGGCGGATGTGCTCTCGGCTGAGCCTCTGCTGGGAAGACAAACAGCGCGCAAATTCTTGCCGAACGACCCTCTGTTTTTCAATGCATGGCATCTCCTGAACTGGGGGCAATTGGGAGGTGTGCGCCGGGTGGATTTGAATCTGACAAATGTTTGGGATCGTTATCGAGGAAACGGGGTGGTGGTGGCGGTGGTGGATGACGGAGTCCAACGCACGCACCCGGATCTGTCCTCGAACATCAGAACCGATGTTCAGTATGATTTCCGGGATGGCGATAACGATCCGAGCCCGCGTGGGAGTGAAGATTTTCACGGCACTGCGGTGGCGGGGATCATCGCTGGGCGGGGCAACAATGATCTCGGCGTTGCGGGAGTGGCTTTTGAGGCATCGCTGGTTGCCATCCGTCTCGTTGGAGGCATCGACCAAACGGACGAACAGGATGCCGCTGCAATGTTGCAGGGAATCCAGGTTGTGTCCGTAAGCAACAATGCTTGGGGTGCGGAGGATACAGGGCATTCTTTGGAGGGGCCGGGGCTGCTGATGCAAAAGGCGCTCGAAAAAGCGGCAAGGGAAGGGCGGGGTGGAAAAGGAACCGTATTCATCTGGGCATGCGGCAACGGGGGTGAGGTTCAAGATAATGCGAATTACGACGGTTATTCCAATTCAATCTATACACTCGCTGTGGGGGCTATCAAAGATAACGGATTGCGAGCGGAATACAGTGAACCCGGAGCTTGCCTGGTCGTTGTTGCGCCTTCAGGGGGATCGGTGAATTCGGATCGCCGCGCAATTGTCACCACGGATCTGACCGGGGATGAAGGATTGAATTTCGAGGGTGCTCCCGATGAGACACCCGATGTTAACTTTACCCAAACATTCAGTGGCACATCGGCTTCGTCGGCGGCTGTCTCAGGTGTTGTGGCGCTCGTACTCGAGGCAAATCCGAATCTCGGCTGGCGCGACGCGCAAGAAATTCTGATGCGATCGGCGACGAAGGTGGAACCTGAAGATTCGGGCTGGCTTACAAATCAAGCGGGATTCCACTTCAACCATTTGTTTGGGGCGGGGCTTGTGAATGCCGGTGCAGCCGTTGGATTGGCGACGAACTGGAGCAGTCTCGGCGAACAGATAACGTTCGTTCTGGAAGAGACTGGCCTTTCTGTGCCAATTCCAGATAATAGTCCGGCGGGAATCACGCGCAGCTTCGTCGTTCCATCTTCGCAGGCGCTTCGCGCCGAACACGTGACGGTGTCGGTGACGATTCGGCACGAGCGGCGAGGGGATTTGTCGATCTCATTACTTTCTCCACACGGAACCGAAAGCCTTCTGGCCGAACAGCATTCCGATTTTAATCCGGACTACCTGAATTGGAAACTGATGTCTGTATTCCATTGGGGTGAGAATACGGCGGGAAAATGGACCGTGAAGGTCACCGACACGCGGGCTCGGAACAGTGGTTCGCTCGAGTCAATCCGTATCGAGCTGTTTGGAACAACTACACCCGTTCAACCGGCAACGGTGTTATCCCCGATCGGTTTCGAAGCGGGTGTGTTTCGGTTTGCGGCGACCGGAAACGATGGACGCTCATTTGAGGTTCAAACGTCGTCAGATCTGATTGCGTGGGAAAAGCTGTTCGAGACCAACGTAATTTCTGGCGCCACCATCGAGCTGAGGGATTCCAGCGCTTCGGGAGCGCTGCATCGATTCTATCGAGCTGCTTTGCAGGGAGGTGAATGAAGAAATCAAAAGCGAAGTGTCGAGAGCGCGTACGTGAGCCCTCCCGCGAGCACAATCGATAGAATGACGAGCAGAATCTTGAAAACGAGCAATCCGTGCGTATCCGCGAATTTGGTAAGCTTTGTTCTGCGGTGACGGTGTTTCATTGATCGTCATTGGGGCGGCGGCAAACCCAAGGGCGCCAGTCCTCATTTCATGTGCATTGATTTTGCTACTATCCCTCATTCAAAGCGGCACGCAAGCTTGCGAACCGGTTTTTCCCGGACTCCACGTCAATAGGTTGTTTGCCCTTTTCCTCGGCATATTCGAGAAGTTCGGACGGCAGTTCCTTCAGAAACGGCGAAGGGTGGCCGGGGATGATCTCTCCGTATCGCTTGCGTCCGAGACAGTAGCTGATCGAAAGGGATTTCATGGCGCGAGTCATCGCGACGTAGAATAGCCTTCGCTCTTCATCGATGGTTCCTTCTGTCTTTGATCGAGAATGCGGAAGCAGGCCGTCTTCGATTCCGACGATGTGCACATTCGGGAACTCGAGACCCTTGCAACTGTGAATCGTAATGAGCGTAACAGCCTCACCTTCCGGCTGATCTTCGCCGCGATCAGGGTCGAGAAGCAGCTCTTCGAGAAATGTCTCGAGGCATTCGATCGGTTTCAGGCCCGGCGTTTGGCGTTCACCCATTACGGCGATCAAGTCTTTTAAATTCTGAACCCGAGACTCCGCGGTTTCAGGATTCTTTTCGGATCGGCGCAGTTCGGTCCAATACTCAATTTCAGTGAGAAACGCGCTGGCCCACTGGGGGAGCGGCATCGGATCCGTCTGAGTCAGTGGAGCGCGTGTCTGTTCGATCCAGGATAGAAATTCGCAGATCGAATCCCGGGTTCGTTTGAGAAACCTATCTTGTACGTCAGTGTGGCGCATTGCGGCATACACGGAAGCCTCTCGCTCTTGGCTGGCGGCAAGGAGACGTTCCATCGTTGCCGTGCTCAGGCCCCTGGCGGGCACGTTTGCGATCCGCAAAAGGCTTATGTCATCGTGCGGATTGATCAGCACCTTCAGGTAGGCGATGAAATCTTTGATCTCGCGCCGATCAAAAAAGCTTTGTCCCCCAATCAAGTGGTATCGCACTCCAGCCTGGCGGAGAGCCGTTTCGAGAGGCCTGGATTGGCCGTTTGTCCGAAAAAGGATCGCCTGAGCCGACCACGGAATGCGGTCAATCTTTCGCGCGTAGTCAATCTGCTCGACCACCGTGCGAGCCTCCTCCTCCTCGTTCGCGAAGGCCTGAATCGAGATCTTCTCGCCGTGCCCGTTTTCAGACCAAAGCTGTTTGGGACGGCGTTGAGCATTATGCCGAATAACGGCGTTCGCCGCCGAAAGGATGGTGTTTGTCGATCGGTAATTCTGCTCCAGCTTGATGATTCTAAGCCCTGGGAAATACCTCTCCAGATTCAGCAGGTTTTTGATCTCGGCTCCCCGCCATCCGTAAATGCTTTGATCATCGTCTCCCACGACGCAGAGGTTTTGGTGATTGCGGGTCAACATGTGAATGAGGCGAAATTGTGCGGCGCTCGTGTCCTGGTACTCGTCCACCATTACATAGCGAAACTGTTGCTCGCAGGATTTCAGGGATTCCGGATGCTCATTGAACAGTCGCAGGGTGAGAAGAAGAAGGTCATCGAAATCGACAGCATTGCTGGCGTGCAGGGCCGATTCGTATTGCCGTCGGATATGGGCCGCCATGGCCGAGGAGCTGGGGTCTTCAACCGCATTTTCCGGCCCTTCGCGAAGTCTTTGACGGCTGAGTTGCGACAGGATTAATTTGGGGTCGATCTTTTCGCCTTTCGCGGAGATTCTGCTCAAAATCTTGCGGACGGTTGCCAGTTGTTCGCTCTCGTCGTAGATGACAAAATTCCTCTTGTATCCGAGCCGCTCGATGTGCTGTCGGAGAACGCGAACGCAGAACGAATGAAATGTGCAAATCGTCGGATGGGCTGCCGGGTTCTCTCCCGCGGGCACGCGGCGCCGGGGAAAGAGTTTTCGGACACGCTCCTGCATCTCCCTGGCGGCTTTGTTCGTGAATGTTACGGCGAGAATCTGTCGCGGATCCACGCTCCGTTGAATCATGTGAACGATCCTGTGTGTGATGACTCGGGTTTTTCCGGTGCCTGCGCCGGCAAGAATGAGCAGGGGGCCTAGGATGCTCTGAACTGCTTGACGTTGTTGGGGATTGAGGGAGCTAAGATCCGACATTTCGCGGCGGAGTCTAGTGGCCGATTATTCGAAGGCAAGAATAAGCGGATGATCGGGGGGGGCCTGTTCAGCGAATCGAATCCGAGATTGAACTTTCCCTTGCTTCATTTCCGGCCTGCCTTCAGCAGCAGAACGCGGTCGCGATGACCAAAACGATTCAACTCACAACCGAAGTGCCTGACAACCGCCAGATCGAGATTGCCTTGCCGAAGAAAATCCCGGTCGGCCCGGCGCAGTTGACCGTCTCAATCCAGACACTGCCCGAATCCGCACCGGCCAACCTTGGGGACATTCTCGATGCTGGCCTCTTCGGGCTCTGGCGTGACCGGATCGATATTGCCGACAACTTGGAGTTCGCCCGCCGATTGCGAATTGAATTCAGACTAAGAGATGGTTGACGTGTGGAGCGCGCGGTTTCGCAACCCCGAGCTGCGCCGAGAATCAAAAACTTGCTCCACGCGGCGGCGTCTGATCCGATGCCACCGTTCCAAAAGAAAAATCTATTGGCCTTTCGCGGCGCAAGCGGTGCCAGGTTTGCAATCCATGCGCGATCGGGTACCGTGTCCGATGACAACCCGCCACGAAGAAGCAACCGTGTCAATTCAAGGTTGCAGGGCCGAGTGCCGTCGGCCACAGATAGGCGCAGATGCAATTCATCCAGCCCGAAACTATGAGCTGCGGCCGGTGCGCGATTTATTGCGCCGACGAACGCGAAAGAGGGGTCAAACTAGAGCAAGGCCACATGAAATGCGTTCAAATTCCGTCTCTGCGTTGGATTGCATTTCTCTCCGTCGGGTTTCCGCCTTTAAGCAGGCTTCGGCGAGAGTTTTGAGGAAATCGTGACGATCTACCTCGTCGTGGAAGATGTCCTCCCGCCGAGATCGCCCCGGCTCATGATGTGGTACATGGCTCCTGGATATTCGACCCGCACCCTGCGTGGCATGCTTTTTCCATGACCGCCAACCACAGAATATGCCAATGCTCTAGTTTGACCCTTGAAACGCCAAATTGCTGACATTGTTCGCGGAAGTGTGTCAATAGTGAGGACTGACACTTGCAAGCCGCTTTGATTGTTCGAACCACTCATCATCTCAAGAAAGTCAAAGTCACACAGGATGTGCAAGT
>JAQBVM010000009.1 GCA_027623095.1 Verrucomicrobiota bacterium | reverse complement strand
GGGAATTCCATCCGCAGCTTGCGTGCCATGGCTGCAGTCTCTCAACCCTGGAGAGGGCCGTCAATTCTTGTTTTATCTGTCCGACCCCTTTATTTGTTTTATCTGTCCGACCCCTTTACGACCCCTTTAAGGCAGGTCTGTTGTTTGAACTCCCAATCCGTGCCGGATGCAGACTTCGCGGCATGAGGGCCGGGGTTCGGAGGGGCTTGATCCCCAAACGGTTGACAAGACGAGGGTGCGAGTTCAAATTACGGCTCGATTTTCAATGGAAGTGGAAAATGGCACCGGTTTGTGCAAATTCGGTTCCCGGCAAAAGCAGAAGTCAAACCCCTGTTTCAGGGTCAAAGCCACCCGGAATAGGCGTAACTTACTTCCACACAAGTAATAGTTCGATGAGCAGCACTCGATGAAACTCGTCACGATCCAAAAGACCGATCTCAGCAGTCTACGGCAACGAATCCATCTCGTGGTCCTCTTGTTAATCGCGGCGTTTGTATTTGGCGTGGGAGTTTGGTTCGCGCCGCCGACGCGATGGAACCTCGGTTTTCGACATTCAGCGGCAACAAACCCCGCTGCCTTACGAGATGTGCTTTCGTTCCAGGGTTTCTACCGGTCGCAACTGGAACGAGTTCAGATTATAGAGATCCAACTTGGTCAGCACGTTTTTACTGCGACTCTTGAGACGTACCAGTTATGGTGAGATGGCATCGAACAAACCGGATACAGTGAACCCCGCGATTGCGTCTCGGTTGCATTTCGGATACCACTGGCGCGGGGTCACTGATCCGGAGCGTTCGGTGAAAAGAACACAACAAGACGAGGAACGCACATGAAAAGAACTTACGTTTGGATGAGCGCTCTGGCGCTGGTTGCCTACGCGATTACTTGGTATTCCGCCCACGCCCAGGTCGGTGGAGCAGTTATCAAACTGTCGAAACTGCCAGTCCATCAGGTTCTCGATATCTACAAGCTCACGACGAAGGTCGAGCTGGTGGTTTCCACCAACGTCAAACAGGCTACTGGGAGTGTTACTGTTAATGAAACGACCCTCACGCCGGAAGACACGGCACACCTTATTGAGCGGGCATTGCTCCGACAGGCTGGAGTGGTGCTGACGCGAATCGACGAGAAGCGAGTGTCCGTTACATTCAATGACCGATTGGAGTTGCCGGTCGCCGCTACAAAATGAAGGCGGACATTTCACCGAACAAAACGCTGCACACGAACCGCCGCCCCGCGCTTCAGTTTCGATGCGCCGGATTCTTTGGACGCTGGATTCGCGGCCACCACCCGTTTCCGGCGGCGGTCGGTGATCTCAAACGTTCGGCATCGCGCGGATGAAGACAATCAACCGATCAAGAATGCGATTAGGCTTCACCCTAATCGAACTCCTTGTCGTGATCGCGATCATTGCAATTCTCGCAGGCATGTTGCTTCCTGCATTGTCACAAGCTAAAAGTAGGGCGAGGAACGTTCAGTGCATTGGAAACGCACGACAGATACTACTCGGCTACAAAGTAGCGCTCGACGACGATCCGAGTGATCGTTTGGATGAGGTAGGTGTCGCGGAATGGTTCTTGAGCACTTTTGGGGTGAAGGAGGAAGGTTGGATTTGTCCAGTCGCGCCGGTTAAAGAAAGCCGTCCCAGCGAGGGTTACGGCTTTGTTGATCAGGCATGGTTTTTTAAGAGGTTTGACGTTTGGGATGGCCTTTTCGTTGAAATTCCGGATGGCCGGTACACGCAGCCCGAAGTTCGATCCGGAAGCTACGGTTTGAATCTGCATTTGTTCGTGACAGAGCGGAACTTCTTTCCGTGGTATGCGGGCCATGAAGCCGAGACGTTTAAATCGGAATCGCGGGTTTATCATCCTTCCCAGACGCCGGTCTTCGGAGAAAGCACGGATAAAGGAGGTTTCCCCGATCCGAATTGGACATTTGGAAACGGCAATCCTCCAACTTGGGTCTATGGGGTTAGTCCGTTGTTGGACTGGCCGAACTCAGGACTCAGTACGTTTGCTCTTTCGCGCCACGGGAGTGTGCGAAATCCAATTCCTGATCACTGGCGCATAGGGCAAAAGCTTCCCGGATCAGTTAACGTTGGCTTCTTCGACGGACATGTGGCCTCGGTGAATCCGGAGCGACTCTGGAGTTTCTATTGGTATTATGATTGTCAGCCGCCTGGCAAACGTCCAGGATTGAAGTGAGGAGTTGAAGGACAAGCGCATCTCTCGACTCCCGACCGTAACATTGAGCGGAGGCAGAAAGCGAAGTGTGAATTGGTAACAACATGTCATGCCGAGCAAATCGCTGGAAACGAACCGCCGCTGAACGTCTCGGTTTTGACATCACAGAATTCATGAACAAGATTGGAGAGAGCTTGAGCGCGCTGCCAACGGCGTTCGCTCAGCTTTCACGTTCGGCGACAGCATGAGAATCATCGTCGCATTCGCTATCGCGTTGCTCACGGGCTGCTCTCCCGTAAGAGACACGCGGTTGGATGGCACGTGGGTTTCGGATCGAGCCGCTACTGTTGAATATAATCGAGGTGTCAGTCCGACAATGGGCTGGGAGAAGTCATCAGATGTTTTTGGCCACCTTCGGATTACCTACGACGCGACATCGGTAATCTCAGATTTTCAGGGGAAAATCGAGAGGCACCCGCTTCGTCTTGTGCGCAAGGACGCCGACTCGGTTACCGCCAAGGTGTGGAGCGATCTCGACAGCCAGAATCGTCTTGTCACGATGCACTTCGTCGATGATGACACCTACTGGATCAACATCCAGGATACAGATCACCGTGAGTATTTCCGCCGGGTGCGGAATGCCGAACCAATCGAGTGACCGAATGAGCGGCCAGCGCGTCTATTTTGAATTTCAGCAGTCTCGGAGGGCCGCTCATCGGTCCTCTCCACGTTAGACTCCATGACGCCGCGCTTCCAATTGTCCGACATCCCCGCGATTGCAGCGCGATACTCATATCCAGATGAGCCATCAGTCATCGCACTCGTTCCGGTCGTTCGAGGTCAGGGTTATCTTACCCGCGACCAGCTATTCACCCTTTGCAGGTGGAAGTCGCAGCGGAGCGCAGGGAGAGTCAGCCGCAATTCAGCGTCTTTTGTGGAGGAGGTCACACGGTTTGCATTGTCCGCCACAGACGAGCGTGCGCGTATCGAGTCTCTTACGCTCCTTGATGCAGTCGAGTATCCGACAGCGTCATGTATTCTTCATTGGTTTCACGGTGATGCGTATCCCATCATTGATTTTCGTGCGATTTGGTCGCTTCAGCTTTCGCAGACTCCGCCATATTCTTTTGAGTTTTGGCAGTCGTATTGCGAGGGCTGGCGCGAGTTGCTTTCACAGGCCCACCGACTTTCCGCAGTTGTCACGCCCCGGTTATTTGACCAAGCTCTTTGGCAGCATTCTTATGAGCATCAGCCTACGAATGGAGTCTAACCAGAGCGCTGCAGCGAACGGCCGCCCCGCTGGGCAGGCGAACGGTTCGAATAATTTGCTCGCGACTGTTGCAGCCGACCGGGCGTTTCCGGCGGCGGTCGCTGAGCTTGATCGTTAGCCATAAATGAGAACACCGCTCCAGGATCGGAAACTGCGTGATGGCGTTCGATCTGTACTGAATACGATTAACCAGATGTTCTGCGCGTACTTTTGGAAGACTTGTCTGGAGACTGTTTTTGTAACAGACGCGACCGTGCATCAGGCACGTGTCGGCGTCGAGAACGCGGCTATCGAATCCAGTCTCATTAACATCCGAGCCTTTGATGACTTCTGCATAGGAGTTCGGAAGCATTCTGACGATCTTGTGCCATCAGATTTTCCAGGACTGAGTTTGGGAGGCGCATTTCTTGGCGACGAGCGTAGGGACATCAACAAACAGATCGCCCACTTGACACATGTTTCGCTCGGGGCGACTACTCAGCCATATCCATACAAGAAGATTCTCGCCGCCGCTGTTCCGAGAGTGAGAGAGTTTTGTGCTTACGCGAGCACAACGACCGCGACTGATAGAGGGCTCGCCGTGTTCATTGACGAGACCCTCCACGTTTTGGAGCACGTGAGCCAATCTTACCTGAATGTCGAACTATGCGCTCCACCGAACATCCGCTAGCCACAGTGCGAGTCAGTGCGCCCCGGTTGTCGAGCGTCGGGTCGTATGCCGACGCATTCGGGTTGGAGGCGACTGTCGCTGGACGTTAGGCCAGCACGAAACAATGTCTTCGGGATATCTGTACATCCTTACGAACGGTAGTTTTGCACGGACGTTGCTGAAGATCGGCAGGACAGCGAGGTCGGTGGAGGCACGTGCGAAAGAGCTTTCTGATAAGACTGGTATGCCGAAGCCGTTCAAGGTGGCATACTCGGTAAAGGTGCCCGATTGCGATAAGGCTGAGAAGCAAGTGCATAAAATGTTGGAACGATTTCGTACCACCGCCGACAGAGAGTTCTTCGAAGTTTCCCTCGACGCAGCAAGGGATGCTATGTGGCAGGTTGCACAGGAGCAAATTCTCTATCGGCTAGCGGTATCAGAGTGGGAATTGAAGGTCAGCGACCCGAAAGATGAATCCCCGTTTCATGCCCATGCACGAGAGGCGCGTAACGAGATTCGCCGTCGGTTAGCGGCCAAGGATCCAAATGCGTGGGATCCTGCGGTGTGGGAAGGATACCTGTGAGATGGCCTAACAAAACGCTCCACACGAACCGCCGCCCCGCTCCCGGCTTCGGCCTGAGCGGTGGGTCATTTGACACCCTGCGGCCTCATCACGTCCTCGTCCGGGCGGCGGTCGGTGAGCTTGATCGTTCGGCAAAATACTTTTCACGACGATGAGCTGAAGGTAGCCTCTCGTTAAGTTGAAGACGACGGGATATTTCGAGGCGATCCACAAGCGAGCAGACCGCGCGATTATCAAGATTGAGTGGATCGAGCGCGCCATTCAGCGGCCGATTCGAGAGGAAGTTCAGACGGACGGTCGTATTCGTCGATGGTCTCGCATACCTGAGATGGACGGACGCGTTCTAAGAGTTATACTATTGAGCGACGGCGAGACTGTTCACAATGCATTCTTTGACCGGCGATTTAAGGACGAGACATGAAGGTTCAGTATTTTGAAGATACGGATACACTCCACTTAGTGTTTCGGTCTCACGATCCGGTTGAGACGAGAGACTTGGACGAGGACATATTGATCGATCTCGATGAAGAGGGTCGCGTTTGCAGCATGACACTTGAGCACGCTCGGGAGAAAGTTGGCGATCCCGAAGTGGAGTACAGCCGCATAAGGGCCGAACCAAACGCTCCAGGCAACGCCGGTTGACGCCTCTCGCGTGGTCTTGAGCCGTGGGTCCGGCGTGCCTGAGCTGATCGTTCGGCAAATTGTCAGAGCTTGCCCCGCAATTCTGCGAGAGCTAAGGTGGCGGCATGATCGCAGATATTCGCAAACTAGTTCACGCGGTGCCATTTGTGCCGTTCACCATTCATTTGGCGGATGGCGGGCAGGTGCGCGTTCCCACCGTGGATCACCTTGCCGTATCTCCGACAGGTGGCCGCGTCATCGTATTCGCCGACGACGATACCCATGACATCCTATCGAGTTTACTGATCAGCAGGATTACCGTGGATAAGCAGCCGGAGCCGCAAGGCCGATCCTGATCCGAAGGCCGAACATTGAAGGGTAAAGGGGAGTGTTTAGCTCCACTGCCGTTGAATTAAGCACATCCGACCCCTGCTTGCTCTTGCTCTCGATCTTGCTCTGTAACTCACTGAAGAGATTAAGATTATGAGCAAGATCAAGAGCAAGAGGCCGTTGAATGACCAGCGACTACAGGCTTCTTTTCATACTTTCATACTGATTCATGAACAGAGGACTTGAACCTCTTCAGTTAATGCCTATGCTGGGCGCACACAAATCGAGCGACCGACTGAGCGGCCAGCGCACGCATTTTGAATTCCAACGGTTTTGGAGGGCCGCTCATCGGTCCTCTCCGCGTTTGTCTGAACGGCTTCTTTTGGTCATCTCCTCAATCGAACCTCACGCGACTGCGTTTTTCCGAAATCTAAGAACTTCACAAGTTGTTGAACTCGTTTTTTCGAGTTTCGTCAAAAGATTCTTCGAGCTCGTTCAACTGGAGCTTGGGTAGAGTTGCCGAGGACTTGGCACAAGGTATTCTTCGAGCTGCTGATCCGGAAATCATGAGATTCGCTGAATCTCAATTTGACAATGCATTATGATGCGCTCGCTGCGACCCAAATAATAGACCGCACCATTTGGGCCGAGCAGAAGATGGTCGGGAAAGAAACCGGATCGCCGAAAGTTTCTTTCGAAATAGAATCTACAATAGACAGGACAGTTTTTACGTAATGTTCAAGCTCTTAAAGACCGATCCGAGCTCGAGGGCTCGCTTGGGCTATCTCACAACTCCTCGCGGTGTTATTGACACACCGGTATTCATGCCGGTTGGTACGCAAGGCAGCGTCAAGGCGCTCGATCCCAGGGAGCTCCGCGAGATGGACACACAAATCATTCTCGGGAACACGTATCATTTGTCGATCCGGCCCGGAATGGAAATCATCGGCGGCGCGGGGGGACTGCACCGGTTTATCAACTGGCCGCACCCCATTTTGACGGACAGCGGCGGTTTCCAGGTTTTCAGTCTGGCGAAGATCCGCAAAATTCAGGAGCATGGAGTGGAATTTCGGTCGCACCTGGATGGTTCGCTGTTGTTTCTTGGACCAAAAGAGGCGATGGCGATTCAGGCTTCCCTCGGTTCTGATATTGCGATGGTCTTCGACGAGTGCCCTCCGCATGGTTGCACGCCAAAGGATGCAAAACTGGCTGTTGAAAGGACAATTCGATGGGCGGAGGAATGCCGCGCGCAACCCCGAGCGCCGGGACAGGCAGCTTTCGGAATTGTGCAGGGGTCATGCGATCCCGAGTTAAGAGAAATGTGCGCGAAGGCGCTCGTGAAAATGGACTTCGATGGTTACGCAATCGGCGGCGTCAGCGTGGGTGAACCCGAGGCGGAGATGATGAAAGCGGTCGAATACACAGAACCGCATTTGCCCGAAGACAAAGCGCGCTATGCGATGGGATTGGGCACGCCGGCCCAGATTGTCGAGCTCGTGGCGCGCGGGGTCGATATGTTCGATTGCGTTCTGCCGACGCGTGTTGCCAGAAACGGCACCGCTTTTACAGCGAAGGGAACAGTCAGCATCAAAGCCGGCTTCAACAAGTCGGACTTGAGCCCGATCGAGGAGGGTTGCGAGTGTTATGCGTGCCGCAATTTTTCGAAGGCGTATTTGAGGCATCTTTTAAATGTGGGAGAAATCCTCGGTCTTAGAATGCTGAGCGTGCACAACTCGCACATGTATATGAACCTGATGGCGCAAATTCGGGACCATCTGAAGAATGGAACGTTCGGAGAGTATCGCAGGGCTTTTGTGGAGCAGTACGTTCCATCCCGAAAAGTCCTTTCGGCGCGAGTTTTGAATCGGTCGGCAGAGGAGGAGCGCTGACACAGAAATTGCCAAAAAAATCTTAAGCTTGCCAAAAGGGGGCGCGCGCATAGATTTGTCGGCTCAAAAACTAAGAGATGAATTGGACTGGAATAGTTGCATTGCTGGGGTTTGCGCCGCCTCCCCCGGCTGGTACTCAGGCGAATCCGACCGGGCAGTTGCTGCAAGTGTTCGGAACGTTCGGCATCATGGCGGTGGTTTTCTATTTCATTTTGATCCGGCCGCAACAGAAGAAAGCCCGGGAACATGCTGATCTTCTTAAAACCCTGAAATCCGGGGATAAGATCATAACCAGCAGTGGCATTCTCGGTGTGGTCGTCGCTGTGAAAGAAAAAAGCGTCTCCATCCGCTCGGCGGATACCAAATTGGAGGTCATTAAGAGCGCAATATCCGAAGTCACGGAGAGAAGCTCGAGTTCGTCTCAATCGTAACTGGCTAATTGAATGAATCGAAATCTGTTTTGGAAGTTCTCGTTCGTTGTCTTTATCGTGCTTTGGTCTCTATGGGAGATCAATCCACCGCAATCCAAAAGCCTGATAGACGAATTCGAAAACCGCGCGGCGAGCCTGGACACGAACCTGACGGCTATTGTTGAGCAGGCGCGTCAACTGCAATCCGAAAATCCGGAGCGTGAATTTGCGAATCTTCGCGAAGCCGTTGGCACCAACGTGATTTCCGGCTATTTCCCGTTCATCAAAGTCGAAAACGAGCTCGATCCCACGCGGGTAATCTTGAGCCGCCTGCAGCGAGACGGATCCGGAAAGATCAAATTGGGGTTGGACCTGCGCGGGGGAACATCCTTCCTGGTTGGATTGGAAATCAGCAAACAGGACACGAACGAGGTGGATAATGTTTCGGATCGGGAATCAATTCTTTCCCAGGCAATTGAAGTGTTTCGGCGGCGTGTCGATCGATTCGGTGTCGCGGAGCCGGTTATTCAACCGGTTGGCAATGACAAGATCTTAATTCAATTGCCGGGTCTCTCGGAAAGCGACAAGCAAAGCGCAAAAACGCAGATCGAAAAGGCGGCGTTCCTGGAATTCCGACTCGTGCACCCGGAAAGCGATCAGCTCTTGCAACAGGGACTCACGTCTCCAGGGTACGTAGTTTTGCAATTGAAGCGGAAACTTCGCACGGGGGAAGAAGTCATCGACCGCTATTTAGTGAAGAAAAACGCGGAACTGGGACTCACGGGACAGTATGTGGCTCGGGCGGGAGTGGAGCCGGACCCGATTACAAACCAACCCAGAATCACGCTGCGATTTGACGGCAAAGGAGCCGATCTGTTTGGTCAAATCACTCGAGATCATGTCAACGAACAGCTCGCCATAGTGCTGGACGGTGAACTCTATTCAGCGCCAAACATAAACGAGCCGATTGCTGGGGGGAGCGCTGTTATCAGCGGTCAATTCTCATTGAAGGAGGCATTCGAGTTGGCGAATGTGCTGGAGAACCCGCTTCAAACACCGGCGGCGATCGAACAAGAATTCAGCGTTGAGCCGTCGCTTGGAAGGGACTCCATTCAGAGCGGAATCCGCGCTTCGATTATCGGGGTCATTCTCGTCTCTATTTTCATGCTCGTCTATTACATGCTTTCCGGCCTGATCGCCAATGTTGCCCTTGTGCTGAACATTGTCATTCTGATGGGTGTAATGTGCTCGATCCAAACGACGCTGACGCTGCCCGGCATTGCGGGAATCGTGCTGACGATCGGCATGGCGGTGGATGCAAACGTGCTGATATTCGAGCGTATTCGAGAGGAGTTCGCGGCGGGAAAATCGTTGCGCGGCGCAATTGCCTCCGGGTACGACAAAGCCTTCAGCACCATTTTCGACTCGAATGTCACCACTCTTATTTCGTCCGTCATTCTCATTTTTATGGGAACCGGTCCGGTTAAGGGATTTGGTGTCACGCTGACGATTGGTGTTGCGGCAAGCATGTTTACGGCATTGGTTGTAACGCGATTGATTTTCGACTGGATGCTCGCGCGGCAGATGTTGAAGTCGCTTCCAATGCTTCGTTTGATCAAAGAGACGCATTTTGATTTCCTTAAATACTCTAAGGTTGCGTTCGCGTGTTCCTGGGCGCTGGTGATTGTTGGCGTCGGTTACGGAATCATGCGCGGAAGCGACACTCTTGGAGTCGAATTTGCCGGTGGAGATCGTTTAACTTTGAGATTCGAACAAAAGGTCGGGATGGATCAGCTTCGGGAGGCTATCGGAGCTCTGGGTGTGGGTGATCCGATGATCCAATATCAAAAAGACATCGCTACCGGAGACGAATTGCTGCAAGTCACAACGGCCTTTGATTCCGGTGAACAGGTCCAATCCATGCTGATGACGCAGTTTCCAAATGCGAACTTTGAGGTGGCCGCGTCCTCAAATGTCGGCCCCTCGGTCGCGCAGGAAATCCTGAAGACCGCAATTGTTGCCACACTATTGGCTCTTTTCGGAATTCTGATTTATGTCGCTTTTCGGTACGAATTCTCCTTCGCGGTTGGCGCCGTGTTCGCCGTGATGCACGATGTGTTAATGACGATGGGTTGGTTTTGCCTTACCGGACGTCAATTCAGCGCGCCCATGGTCGCGGCTGTGTTGACAATCATCGGTTTCTCGATCAACGACACAATCGTCATTTTTGACCGGATTCGAGAGGACTTAAAACTTGGGATCCGCGGCACATTCAAGGATGTGATGAATCAAGCTCTGAATCAAACCTTGAGCCGCACCGTGATTACGTCGGGCACGGTGTTCCTCTCGACATCGGCCCTCTACATTTTCGGCGGGTCCGTGATCAACGATTTTGCCTTCACGTTCCTCGTCGGCATTCTAACCGGCACATATTCTTCAATCTACATCGCCAGTGCGTTCGTTTTGTGGTGGCACAAAGGTGTGCGCCCAAAGACGGGCTCACAAGTCGTTATGCAAGAAAACGTCGTGGCAACCCAGGCATAATCGTTCGCGCCGTGCTTGCCTCGCCCGAAGTCCGGGCTCTGTGGAGCGGACTTGACCTTGCGGATAGCCGTTTCGCGGCATGAAATACGTATGGAAGCTCGCTGCTGTCGAAATCGAACGGCGTGATCTGCTCTCACAAAAGTTGAGTCTTTCTCCGCTGCTTGCGCAGTGCCTCTTAAACCGCGGGCTCAGTGATCCGGAAGAAGTTCGGCAGTTTCTTGATCCCCGATTGAAAGATCTCGTGGATCCTTTTCGACTGCCTGGGATGGAACTCGCTGTCGATCGTTTGGTTGAGGCGCGCCAAAAAGGCGAATCAATCGTTCTGTTCGGTGACTACGACGTGGATGGAGTGACCTCGACCGCGTTGCTGACAGTTGCTTTTGAGGATTTGGGGTGGAGGACACGATGGTACCTGCCTCAGCGAATGGACGAAGGCTACGGCTTGAGCCGGGATGGGGTCGAGAAGTGCCTGGCGATTGCGCCATGTTCCGTCCTGCTTGCCGTCGATTGCGGATCCACTGCCACGACGACAATCGATTGGGTTCAATCCCGCGGAATTGATGTCATCGTTCTCGATCACCATCAAATTGCCTCTCCGCCCCCGAATGCCCGCGCGCTTGTGAATCCGCGAGCCGATCCCGTGGATGAAACCACCGGCATGGAACTTTGTTCTGTCGGACTCTCGTTTAAGTTGATTCACGCCTTGGTAAAGCGAGGGCGCGAAACCGGCAGCAAATTGGAAAGCGATTACGATCTGCGGCCCCTGTTGGATCTGGTGGCCCTGGGCACGATCGCGGATTTAGTGCCTCTGATTAAAGAGAGCCGCATTCTAGCCTCTGCCGGACTCGATCATTTGCAGAAAAACCGGCGTCCTGGGATTCAGGAACTCAGATCCGTGGCAGGTTCCAAGGGTGCGGTTGGCGTCTATGAAGTCGCATTTCAGCTTGCTCCCCGCCTCAATGCCGCCGGGCGTCTGGAAGACGCGGCGGAGGCGCTGGAACTCTTGCTGGCTTCAAACGCGGCAGCGGCTCGAGACCATGCCCTGAGTCTTGACTCGAAAAATCGAGAACGCCAGCGGATCGAAAGCACGATTGTGGAAGAGGCGATCGGAGCGGTGCGGGCCAAGTTTAATCCCGCCGAGGATTATGTCGTGGTCGAAGGACAACTTTACTGGCACATCGGCGTCGTGGGAATCGTCGCTTCACGCGTGGTTCGAGAGTTTCATCGCCCAACGTTCATCATCGGAGGCGATGGAACGGAATGGCGCGGATCGGGTCGAAGCATCGAGGGTTTCGATCTGGCGGCTGCGTTGCGTGCCTGTGACGATTTGCTCATCCGGCACGGCGGGCACGCGATGGCAGCGGGGATCACGATCGACTCTGGAAACGTGGACGCGTTTCGCGAGCGTTTGAACGATCTCGCAAAACGAACGCTCAGACCCGAGCTCCTGATGCCGTCGATCAAGCTTGATGCCGAAGTCAGCTTTTCGGATATCTCCATAGAATCTTTGGAAAACTTGAACCGGATGCGCCCGTTTGGTCAGGGCAATCCCGGGGTGCAATTCGTAACGCGCGGTCTCTCGCTCGATGGCGCCGTCAAACCTATCGGGAGGGACAAGAAACATCTGAAGATGAAGATTACAGATGGACGGTCGGCGCACGAGGGCGTCTGGTGGAATGGAAACGGCAAGGCAATTCCGGAGGAGTCATTCGACCTGGCATTCGTTCCCGAGATCAACGAATTCAACGGACGCCGCTCGGTTCAACTCCGGGTGCTGGACTGGAGATCCGCGTCCGCAGGCGCGGAAATGGAACTTTGGAGACTGGACAGCGCGACGTAGGAACTTGACACTGAATTCATGATATCGGCGGTGATCGTTGCGGCGGGAAGCAGCAAACGGATGGGATCCGGAACAGACAAACTCTTTCTGCAGATCCGAGGGCAGCCGCTCGTCGCGCATACTTGGCGACGGTTCGACGCATGCCAAGGCATCGATGAAATCGTTCTTGTGATTCGCGAGGGAATGGAACCGGCATTCCGTGAAATCGCCGCAGTGATTCGCGCTCGGAAGCCATTTCGATTTGCCCGTGGCGGACCAGAACGCCAAGACTCTGTATGGAACGGAATAGCCGATGTCTCGCCGGAATGCGAGATCGTCGCGATTCAAGATGGAGCGCGCCCATGCACGCCGGACGAACTCATCATGCAGGCGATCGGGCGCGCCCGGGAGTTCGGAGCGGCGGTGGTCGCACACCGCGTTTCCGACACGCTGAAAGAGGGTGACGCGACCAACTTGATTAAGCGCACGGTCGATCGATCGAATCTTTGGGCGGTTCAGACGCCGCAGGTATTTCATTTGGAAGTGATCCGCAAAGCGATGCAGGCCGTTCGGGATCAAGGCCTAATTTTGACCGACGACACGTCGGCGTGCGAATTGATCGGACAGACGGTGGCGCTGGTGGAATCCGCCGCCCCGAACCCGAAAGTGACTTCTCCCGGAGATATTCCGTACATCGAGTGGCTTCTCTGCGAGCATGCCGCCGCGAATCCCGCGCAAGCGATAAGCTCCGGCATTGTTTGAAAAATCCCTTAAGGTTGCCTTGCCAAGAAACTGGTTGCGTTCTACGTTGCCACCGATTCGCAGTGAAAGGTCTCGTTTATGAAGAAGCGTATTCTGTATTCCGTATTGCTGACCGGACTCAGCCTCAATCTTTTGTTGGGAGCTCAAATCTACCTGAGTTCCGACCAGGCCAGCGAGAAGAACAGGCGTTACGATCACATGGAGTTGTTCGTTGGCGTGCTCGACAAAATTCGCAAGGAATATGTCGATGGTGACAAGGTTTCCTTTGAGGAATTGGTCCACTCGGCGCTGAAAGGGATGGTCAGCAATCTCGACCCTCACAGCGAGTTTATGGAAGCCAGAAAATACACCGACCTAAAGAGCGATACCGAAGGCAAATTTGGAGGGATCGGCATCGAAATCACTCGTCTAAAGAACGATTTCTTAACCGTTGTTGCGCCCTTTGAGGGCACACCCGCATTTAATGCCGGCATTCTGCGAGGCGACAAGATCATTAAGATTGAGGGAAAAAGCGCTGAGAACACGACTCCAACGGAGGCCGTCCAGCAACTGCGCGGCGAGCCCGGTTCGGATGTGACGATCACCATTGCCCGCCCAAGCCTTCCTCACCCGAAAGATTTCACACTCACACGCGCTGTAATCAAAGTGGAAACGGTCAAAGATCTCGACGGACGAACGGCTTTTCCGTTGGGAGACGACAAGATTGGATATGTGCGCGTAACTCAATTCGGCGAAAAGACAACCAGCGAACTCAAGAACGCGCTAAAGAAACTCGATCAACAGGGAATGCGCGGATTGATTCTCGATCTTCGCGGCAACCCGGGGGGACTTTTGGAACAGGCGATTAGTGTTTGCGATCTGTTCGTTCCCCGCAAGCAACTCGTTGTTTCCACGGACGGGCGGAGTGTTCAATCAAAACAGGAATTCTACGCGAAAGAGCCGGAAGAGTATCCGGATTTGAGCATAGTTATTCTTGTCAATACGGGCAGCGCCAGCGCATCAGAAATCGTGGCGGGCTGTCTGCAGGATCTCGGAAGAGCCTTTGTCATGGGAGAAAAAACATTCGGCAAAGGTTCTGTGCAAAGCATCGTGCCGCTTCAGGATGGTTCGGCGCTGCGGTTGACAACCGCATATTACTACACACCGGCGCATAAGGTGATTCACGGAAAAGGTATTACTCCGGACAGCGTCGTCCCTCTGTCTGAAGAAGACGAACAGATCCTTTTCCTGCAGCGCGTTCCCGGAGGAATAGAAAGCTTGGATCCAGAGAAGAGGGAAATCGCGCGAAACGTCCGCGATGTGCAACTGGACCGGGCGAGCGATTTTCTTCGAGCGATTATCCGATTTGCCGGAAGGTCCAGTGGAGCCCGAAAATTTGCCGGGAAACTCTAAACGGAAATCCGCTGTTTCAACGCCGCTCGAAACCGCTTCGCCAAATCGAATCGCCGGATGACGCTCCTGGCTATCGAATCTTCATGCGACGAAACCAGCGTTGCGATCATTCGAGACGGTTCAGTGCTTTCGAATCGGGTCGCGTCGCAAATCAAAATGCACGCGGAGTACGGCGGGGTCGTTCCGGAATTGGCAAGCCGCGAGCATCTCAAGAATTTCCTTCCGATTGCCAATGCCGCGTTTGCGGACGCCGGAATTACAGCATCCAGTCTGGACGCGGTCGCCGCGACGCGCGGTCCCGGTCTGCCCAGTGCGCTGCTCATCGGTTATCACGCCGGCCAGGCTCTCGCCTTCGTCTTAGAAAAGCCCTTTTTAGGGATTCATCATCACGAAGCGCATCTCTATTCGCCGTGGATTGCCGGCGATCCGCCACGAGCGGATTTCGATTCATTTCGTCCTTCGGTATCCCTGATTGTCAGCGGCGGACACACGATGCTTGTTCACGTCGAGGCGGAACTGAAGCATCGGCTGCTGGGCTCGACCGTCGATGACGCCGCCGGTGAATGTTTTGACAAGACGGCGAAGTTGATGGGACTTCCGTATCCAGGCGGACCGGAACTCGATCGATTGGCAGAACGGGGAGATGCGAACGCGTACTCCTTTCCGACCCCTTTGATTCATGACAAATCGGATGACTTTAGTTTCAGTGGTTTGAAGACGGCGGTGCGCTACTTCCTGCGGGATCATCCCCGTTTGCTGGATCGGGACCAATCCCTCTTCGATGTCTGCGCGAGCATTCGAGCCGCTATCGTAAAGGTGTTGGTGTCGAAAACCATCCGAGCGGCACTAAGACTCCGGGTACCATGTGTGACCGCATCAGGAGGTGTGACCTGCAATCTGGAACTTCGGAGAGAACTTCTCCGTGCGTGCGAGAGTGCCGGGTTAACACTGCGCTTGGCGAGTAATGCGCTCTGCACGGACAACGCCGCGATGATCGGCATTTTGGCCGAGCGAAAACTGCTCGCTCGCGGCATCCTAACTTCTTACGACGACGACATCGTTCCGGGATGGAGCTTAGGGTAGGCAAGCCTCCTAGTTCAATTCGTCGGGAGTCTTTGTTTGAATGCCAACACGCGGTTTGATGCCGGCTTCTTTCGCGGCTTCCAGCACTCTGAATAAGAGGTCGATTGTTGCATCCTTGTCGGGTCGAATCGACAGCGTCGCTTCTGGATCAGCGGTCGCTGCGAGGAGCATTTCACTCTTCAATTGATCGAACGTAATCGCGCGCTGTCCGAAGTAGTAATGCGGGGGTTGCTTGGAGATCGTGACAACGAGCGATTCGTTAGCCTCTTCCCGGCTTGTTTGCTTGGACTCCGGCAGCGCGAGTTTGAGTGACGGTTGATTCTTGAACGTTGTGGTCACCATGAGAAAGATGAGCATTACGATGAGCACGTCGATCAATGAGATGATGATCACCGGCGGCGGTTGACGCCGTTTGAGGCTTGTAAAGCGCACGACTTACGACTTGTGCTTTGTGTGATATTGGCGGTGGAGAAACTTGTCGCAAAGTGTCTCCATTTCGACTGAAAGAGACTCGACTTTCTTATTGAAGTAACTCCAAGCCGTCAGGGACGGAATTGCAATGACCAACCCCATTAGTGTGGTGTTTAGCGCCTCCGAGATTCCTTTGGCCAATTGCGCATGATCCGTCACACCCACATCGCCGAGATTCGCGAAAAGTGTGATGAGTCCGTGAATAGCTCCGACCAAACCCAAGAGCGGAGCGATGCCAACCACAATCTCCAATATCACCAGACCTCTCTCGAGTTTAAGCACTTCGTGCCGCGCGTGGGTTTGTATCGAATCGACGTTTTCTTCGCGCGACCGAGGCAAATGATCCGCCGCGACAAGTACGAGGCGGCTAAGGGTCGATGGTTGCTCTTGGCAAAGGCGGCGCAACTCGGTGATGCGTCCGGGTTGCCAGTTTTCGACGGCATCCTCAACATCCGGTGGAATGACTCTTCCCCAGCGGAGAGCAAGACCACGCTCGATGATAAATGCCAGACCGACGATCGAGATCAACACCAGCGGAATCATAAAGAAACCGCCCGCTCGTAAAAAATCCCACATAAACTTGAAACTTCGAAAGGCTCACCGGAGCAATTAAATCAACCCCGTCGCCGAATAACATTCCGCCGCCCGTAAAATTCGAGTGACTCTACATGAGCGACGTGTCCGAGGCAATGCCTCGACCGATTTTCTCTGCAATTCTCGCTTGGCGCCGGAATTCCGCACCTGTCAAAATGAGCGTCGTTTCAATGCTAAACAAAACGGGAACCTTCCGGCAAAGAATGACCGGTGGTAAACTGCGGCGCGGTCATCGCGCGGCCGCCCTCCAGTTGAAGCGATAAAACTCGAACGGCCTGGGTGCCGCAGGCAGCGATGATCTCTCCGCGAGGGGCTTGAAGCAGCTCACCGGGCGCTCCACATCGATCCAGGACAACTTCGACGTGCCTAATCTTCACCAGTGTTTTTTCGCCGGAACGATGCAATTCCGTGAATGTGCCAGGCCAAGGCGTCAATGCCCGCACCTGATTCCACAATTCGATTGCCGGTTTCCTCCAATCCATTCTCCCGTCTTGCTTTGAAATCTTGCGGGCATAACTGGCTTCGGAATCGTTCTGTTTTCGCCCAGTGACTCTGCCGGCCACGACGTCCGGGATGGTCCGCACAAGCAATTCCGCTCCCATCTGAGCAAGTCGGTCATGTAATGACGCGGCGGTGTCAATGGCATTAATGGGCGTGGATTCCTGGGTCAAGATTTCCCCCGTGTCCATACCTGCATCCATCTTCATAATCGTCACACCCGACTCCCGATCACCGCTGAGAATCGCCCATTGAATCGGTGCTGCACCACGGTATTGGGGGAGCAACGACGCATGGACATTTAGACATCCGTGCTTGGGCAATTCCAGAATCGATTTCGGCAGAATCTGCCCGTAGGCGGCGACAACGATTAAATCCGGTCTAAGTTCCGAAAGCACGGTGATAAAAGAGGCTTCGCGGCAGTGTTCTGGTTGAAGAATCGTGTAATTGTGCCGTAACGCTTCGACCTTAACGGGAGAGGACTGCACTCGGAGGTCGCGTCCTTTTGGCCGATCCGGTTGTGAAACGACAGCGCTGATCTCAAAACCGTTGTGTTGCGCCAGTCGCGAAAGGCTTGAAACTGCCAGGTTTGCGGTCCCAAAAAAGACCATTCGAAGCGGTTCCATTCAAAGCGGTTTCGGAGGCGATTTATTTCTGTTTCGGGAAGGGCCTGGGGTGTCAGGAAATTCGTCGAACTCTAGGTTAACAAAGAGCGTCCAGGGGTTCTTCTTGCTCGGGCAGGCACGGAGCGATGCGCCGAAACCGCCGGTCCGGAGACGGTCCGTTGTCCAAGCGACGTCGCGCATTGCTTGCAGAGAAAATCGTAGAGTTCACCCGATGGAAGCACCAGGAGAAGTTTCTCTCGGACCGGTTGCGATCGTTTGCACTTGGGGCAATATAACTCGCTCGCGGTGAATGCTCCAAACTGCGGTCTCATTTTCTATTCGTCCCGGGTAATGATACTCAAGATATCGCGGAGCACCGTCGTGGGCGTTTGCGTCGAATCGATCTGATGCACCAGTTCGGGGCCGTAAAATTCCAATACAGGCCGTGTCTCGAGTTCGTAATTTTCCAACCTGCGGCGAATCACTTCGAGATTGGCGTCATCCAACCGATTGTCATGAAGCGCACGTCTCTGCAGGCGCTTCACGAGCTTGTCCGGATCCGGGCAGGCAAAGTAGAATACCGCGCGGACATCCAAGGTATCCCTCAGCATTTCGGCTTGATTTGGATTTCTGGGAATTCCGTCGAGCACCAAGGTATCCTGGCCGGGGTCAAAACGGCCTGTTCGAGTGTTTGCAACAATGTTTTCGCGCCATAGCTGAACGGTCGGTTCATCGGGGACCAGTTCCCCGCGACTGGAGTAATCGAGGAAGATTCTGCCGAGCTCATTCTCAATCGTTAGATTCCTAAACACTTCACCGCAAGCGCAGTGATAGAACTTCGGAATATTGCCTAGAATCTTTCCTTGTGTTCCCTTGCCGGCGCCTGGAGCGCCAAAAAGCAAAATAGTGCGATATTTCATGACGAGTAACGCGATTCCTGGCGTTTTGGAACCTCTAGGCTTTTGCGTCTTTGTGCCGAACTCGAACCTCTATCACGTCGCTGAAGGCGATCGTTGCCTCGCTTCCGCCACCCCGTTGTGTCTGGACGTGCATCTCATTTGCCGTGATTCGGCTGATCCGTTTGGCGACGTATTCATTCTTTGCCGCGCGGATAACGAGTACCAAATCTTTATCCGCTTCACTGGGAACAACCCGGAAAAATCCAGGGAATTTGGTCTCGAAGAATCTTCGGTTGAATGTGGTGTCACCTCGTTTGAAAACCGAACCATCTACGCCGGTTGGCGTAGAAGTCGCAGCTTTTTGGGAAGCGGCAATACCCAAGCCGCTTGCGGCGGATCTGGGTGCGCCGGGTGACGCGAGCGGATTGGTAACCAACGCTTCCGCAGGCGCCGGCGACGAACCCGGGTCGGTGTATTCTGGTTCAAGTATCTCTTCCCTGGAAGGCAAAGACAGTATTAGGATTGGGCCGATTCCAGGCAAAATGACGGAAAGACCGCAAACCAGCACGATCGGGCGCTTCCGGAAAACTGCGATTTCATATGCCGCATACAAATTCACAATAAAGAACGCAATCGCAAAAGCGATGCCCACCGGCGTGCTCATGGAGGCGACAAAGCCTTCTTTCGGAGGATTCTCAATTCGCTCCACATCCTTCAGAACGATTACTTTTCTTGTTTGCGCTTTGACTCTTTCCAGTTCTTCCGGCGTTGGTTCGATAAAAGGATCTACGAAACTTACGGCTTTGGGGTCTTTTGCCAGTTCCCGAAGCGTTTCTTGGCTCAGTTTTCCCCAGCCTATTCGCGAGGCAAAACCACCGATGTCGATCCGTATTGTGAGACCTAGATCGTCGAAATTCACCGCTTCTCCCGAATGCGTATCCCCATTCGTGAGGCGGAACTCCATAGCCCGCACTTGGCCGGGCAGGGACACACTGAACACGAATAGAACTGCAGCTAAATAAACACAGCGCATGATGCCTTTCTCAATATCAGAGGAGTTTTGGTGACGAAAGCAAAATCCAATTGCGATCCGTCAGATGAGCGCAAATTAGCAGGATTGTTGCCATAAACCTACGATACAATTCCTGTTTTTCGTCGTCCCCGTGAGACTTGGAGGGCGTCACGAGCTGCATTTCCCCAATTCGGACACGAGATCTTCAATCCCCCAGCACTTGTTGTGGCTCGAAAGAAAATCCGCGGTCGCGCCATGTTGCCAAACCGAATAGAGCAAAGTACTCTCGGGGGCGTTCTGAGATTCGGGTTGAGCAAGGAAACCAGACAAATAGCCTGCCAGTACATCGCCGCTGCCACCCTGTGCAAGATCCGGGTTGCCAGACGAATTAACAAAAATCGGCCCGGAACTTCGCCCGACAAGCGTTTGGTGTCCCTTCAAGATCACCCAGCAATCCCCAAATCGCCGCGAAAGTTCCATGACTGCATGCGGCCTGTCATTTTGCACATCCGGCACCTTTGTACCAAGCAGGCGCGCGGCTTCCCCCGGATGCGGAGTGATTACTCGCAAGCCGGGTAGTGCGGAGACTCCGGAAATAAGCCAGTCCAAACCACTGGCGTCGGCGATTACTGGAAATGCGGCTTCACGCCAAAGAATGCTCATCTCTTGCTTCAAATCGGCAGAAAGATTGGGATCCGCCAAACCTGGACCAAAAAGAAGCGCGGTGAACGAGGGATTCGAAACCTCAGACGGTTTCCACGGCTTCACCATCGCCGCCTGCAATTGGCTGGCGACGGGAAGATAAGCCTCGCGGTCGGTGAAGACCGTTACCAAACCGGGTTTCGCGCGCAACGCGCCTCGAACAGCGAGAACAGCGGCTCCATGATAGCCGAGACTTCCAGCCACAATTCCGAGGTGTCCGAAAGTTCCCTTGTGCCCAGCAGTCGGCCGTGTGGGAGGGAAACTCCGGAAATCGTCGATCCCGGTCCAAAGCAAGTTGCTCGCCGGAGGTTCGGGTATCAATCCGATATCCTGGGCTACTTCAAGGCGTCCAACAAACTCCCAAGCAGAAGCGCGCACGAGCCCCTTTTTTGGCGCGGCCAACGTCAAAGTTACATCCGCACGAATCGCCGCCCCCATGGCTTCACCGGTATCCGCGTTGAGTCCGGAAGGCACATCAATTGCAAGCATGGGAATGCGCGCCGCATTCAATCCTTCCACGAGACGAATCCAATCATCTGCCAAGGGGCGGCTGAGGCCGATTCCAAACAAGCCGTCGATGATCAATGCAGGTTGGAGCGAAAGCTGAGACGCGAATTCCTCCAGCGCCGCGCCGGGATCAGTTACGTTGATTAGCTGAACTTCCCGGTCGGAGAAATTCCGGCTCGCTTGCCGTGCATCGTCTCCGTTATGCCCTTTGCCAGCCAGGATCACGATTAGATCGCCGCGCCGGGTCATCTGGCAGGCGCGTTGGGTGACAATGTGACCGACACGACTGATAACTTCCGCTTCCTTGCGTCCTGCTGACCAGGACGCTTCTTCCCAATGACGCATTTGGGAAACTTCAATAACAGGTATCGGCATACTCAAGGCGGCGCCGTTCAGGGACGCATTCTCGATTCTTAACCAACCGCTTCGCAGCGTAAAGCGTTTTGAGCGCTGCGAACTCAGTGGCTCAGTGGCATTACATTTTTTTCTTCTGGCGCTTCGATCCATCAGTCATTGTAAGTGCCATGGAAATGCTCGCCAGCGGTGAGATCGAACGAATGGTAACAGCAGCGCTTGAGGAAGATTTGGGGTCCGGAGACGCCACAACAATCTCGACAATCGCTGAAGATTCGGTCAGCGAAGCCTGGATGAAAGCGCGGGAGCCAATCGTCGTATCCGGCCTCGCGCTTGCTGAAGCTGCTTTCCGGAAACTCTCGACAGATCTGCAATGCGAAAGGGGATGCGGGGAAGGGGAGGCTATTGAACAGAATCAGACCCTGCTCACCATCCGCGGACCCACGCGCGCAATATTGGGCGCCGAACGTGTCGCGCTGAATTTTGTCCAGCGGCTCTCCGGAATCGCAACGATGACAGGGCGCTTTGTAAAAGAGATTCGAGGGACTCGCGCCCGGATTCTGGATACTCGAAAGACGACCCCACTGTGGAGGCGCCTCGAGAAATACGCGGTGCGATGCGGTGGCGGCAAGAATCATCGAATGGGCTTGTTCGACATGATTCTGATCAAAGACAATCATCTAAGCGCTTTGAGGGACGCGTCTCCCAACGCGGTTACTGCCGCGGTTCAGCGAGCTCGGTCGATGTTTCCCGGCATGAAGGTCGAAGTCGAGGCCGACACGTTGGATCAGGTTCGACAGGCGTTGGAAGCGCGCGCGGACATGATTCTTCTGGATAACATGCGCCTGGAGGAGCTGCGAGAGGCAGTTCGAATCGTGAACGGAGCGGTTAAACTCGAGGCAAGCGGGGGGGTCAATTTGGGCACGATCCGCGCGATCGCTGAAACCGGCGTTGATTTTGTTTCGGTCGGAGCGCTGACGCACTCGGTGCGTTGCGTCGATATCGCATTGGATTTTCTATGAGACAATCGCGGGCGATTCAGGTATTGAGCGAACGGTCTCGATTCTCGTCACGACTCGGCGTCCAATGACAATCGACGTATTCATCCTGACCGCGCTTCGGTCGGCCGAAGGGGCATCTGTATCCGGAGGCGAAATTGCGAAGAAACTTGGCGTAACGCGCGCGGCGGTGTGGGCTCGTATTCGCGAATTGCGCTCTCTTGGATATGAGATCGAAGCCAGTCCGCATGAAGGATACCGCCTTTTGCACACACCCGACTTGCTTCTGGCCGACGACTTGCTCGCGCGGCTCGGCACCGGCCGAATCATTGGTCGCGACATCCGGGTCTTTCAAGAGACGACTTCCACAAACGACATTATTGAACGCCTGGCGGTTGATGGAGTACGAGAGGGAGTCGTTGTACTCGCCGAATCGCAATCGAAAGGACGCGGACGATTGGGACGTGAATGGATGTCGCCCGCGGGAAAAGGCATTTGGCTGTCCGTGCTTCTGCGGCCTAAGCTGCTCCCGCATGAGACCACGCAGCTAACCATTGCGGCATCGACCTCCGTCGCGCGGGCAATTCAGTCCGAAACCGGACTCGCGCCCGAAGTGAAGTGGCCCAATGACATTCTACTGGGCAATCGCAAGGTTTCCGGGATTCTAACCGAACTGCACGCGGAACTTGATCGAGTCAAATATATTATCCTCGGTTTAGGAATCGATGTGAATCAGGAAGAGACTGATTTTCCGGTTCCGATGCGTTCAATAGCGACGTCGCTCAGGATCGAAACGAAACACTCAGTCAATCGTTCCAATCTCGCCGTAGCGCTTTTGCGCGAGCTTGAGCGCGATTACAGCCGCATTTGCCGCGGACAATTCGAGGCGATCGCCAATGAATGGGAGGCGTTGTGTTCGACTTTGGGACGCGACGTGTCTGTTAGGGTGGGGGAGCGATGGGTGCATGGCCGGGCGGAATCTCTAGCGAACGACGGCGCCCTGCTCCTTCGGACGCAGCATGGCCATTTGGAGCATATCACCGGTGGCGACGTATCTTTGCGAAAATGATATTACTCTTGGATGTTGGAAATACGCACACCCATTTGGGTCTTGCGAGTATCCGCGGGCTTCGAAAAATGGCGAACATTCCAACTTCCGCGTGGGCCGGCGGCGGTATGGGATATTTAACGCGGTTCGTGCGAGGCGATCCAGTGACTGGCGCCGCCCTTTGCAGCGTGGTCCCAAAAGTCACCCCTCGAATTCGGAACGTGGTGCGGCGGCACTTCCCAGTCGAATTGCTGGAACTTACTTTCAAATCACTTAAGCACGTCGGAATCGATTATCCGAATCCGGCATCCATAGGACCAGATCGATTGGCGAACGCCCTGGCCGCAAAACACCGGTTCGGTTATCCGTCCGTCGTCGTGGACTTCGGAACAGCGGTGACGTTCGATATCATCGATCGAAATGGAAACTATTCCGGTGGAATAATTGCTCCCGGTTTAGCCGCAATGACGGATTATCTGCACGAGAAAACCGCCCTTCTCCCGAGGGTTCAGATTCGCGAAATCCATGAAGTCATAGGAAAATCCACTGAGGAGGCCATGTTGATCGGAGCGGTGCATGGATATCGAGGCCTCGTCCGAGAACTTGTCAGGGAGCTCAAACGAGAGCTCAAGAATAAGCGACTGCCGATCATTGCGACAGGTGGCTATGCGGGTCTCATTGCCGCAAAGATGCCTGAAATCACCGCGGTGGAACCTCACCTAACGCTCGAGGGATTGCGTCTTTGGTGGATTGCCTCTCGGTGCTGAACCTGTGGAAACTTGTCTCTTGCAACAGCGCGGGTGAATGAAGAAACTTCGCCCACATGAATCGGATTGCTCAACGGTTTGCACAGCTTGCGGAACAGTCTCGAAAGGGATTTGTTGTTTATATCGGGGCAGGGGATCCCGATCTCGAGGCCACACGGGCATTGGCGATTTCATTCGACAGGGTCGGCGTTGATGTTTTGGAGTTGGGCGTTCCGTTCAGCGATCCGTTGGCGGATGGGCTCGTCAATCAACTCGCAGCGCAGCGCGGGCTCAGCTCCGGGACAACTCCCTCGGGAGTATTGGAAACCGTTTCCAGGATCAGAAAAGAATGTCAGATACCGATCGTTCTCTACGTCTATTTCAATCTGCTGCACCGATATGGCCTCGAGAAATTCATAAGCGACGCGGCGAAATCAGGCGTCGATGGCTTTCTCGTGTTGGATCTTCCGCCCGAAGAGTCGGGAGATTATGAGCGTTTGATGCGGAAAGCTGGCCTTTCCGTGATCTATTTGGTCGCACCCACTACGCCCGAGGACCGAATTGAGAAAATCGTCAAACGCGGCACTGGATTTATCTACTATATCTCGCGAGAGGGTGTCACTGGAATGCAGGAGAGTGTCGCTGCCAATATCGCCGACAGGACTGCCAAGATTCACGCGCACACCGATCTGCCGGTGGCCGTTGGATTCGGAATCTCCAATCCAGAACAGGCGAGGCTGGTCGCCGAGAATGCCGACGCGGTCGTTGTTGGAAGCGCAATAGTCCACAAAATCGCGGAGCACGGAAAAAGCCAGGATCTGGTTCCCAAAGTAACAGCGTTTGTGGAATCTTTGATTGCTGGGATTCGATAATCCGGTGAAATGAAGAAGCCATTACGAAACAACGATCATTTCGTCATTATTATGGCCGGCGGCCGCGGGGAACGTTTCTGGCCGGTCAGCCGCGAAAAAACGCCCAAACAACTGATCACACTTCTCGGCAAACGATCGTTCCTCCAGCAAGCGGTCGATCGCGTTCAACCGCTCGTCCCACACAGGAATGTTTTGGTGATCACAAACGCTGTCCAGGCGTCGGAGGTTCGCAAACAACTCCCGAAGCTGCCGAAGGAGAACGTCATTGCCGAGCCTGTGGGGCGAGACACTTGCGCCGCCGTCACGCTGGGTGCCGCGATCGTTGGCTCCCGCTCGACGACTGCCGTCATGGCGGTGCTCCCGGCGGATCACGTGATTCCCAACGAGAAGATCTTTCAGCAAGTCTTGGCCGATGCGTTTGATTTGGCCGGGCGCGGGCAAGCGATTGTGACCATCGGAATCAAACCGACGGAACCAGCGACAGGATATGGCTATATCCACGTGGGCGAACCCCTCCCGCCGCCGCATGGGGTTAAGCGATACAAAACAGTGTTTCACCGAGCCCAACAGTTTGTCGAAAAACCCAATTTTGAAAAGGCAGTGGAATATCTGAATAGCGGCCATCATCGATGGAACGCGGGAATGTTTGTCTGGTCGTTTATCACGATCACCGAAGGGCTTCAGAAACATCAACCCGAGATGTTTGACGCCTGCCAGCGTTGGTTTAAAGCCGCGCCAATTCCAGCCAAGCTCGCGCGGCTCCTTGCCAAAGATTATCCCAATATCAAAAAGATTTCCGTTGATTACGCGCTGCTTGAACCGGCTCAGAATGTGGTAGTCGCCGACGGTGACTTTGACTGGGATGATCTCGGATCATGGAACGCGCTGGCTCGTCATTTGAAACCGGATTCCGCAGGCAACTGCGCCATAGGTAATTTCATTCATGTGGATGCCGCCCGGAATATTATATTCGATGCGCGCACCAAATCTCGAACACCGATTGCCGTTGTTGGATTACGCGATTCGATTCTGGTGATGACGGACGACGCGACGCTTTTGGCGCACAAAAGCCAGTCGCAAAAGGTGAAAGAATTGGTGAAAAAGCTCTCCGAGTCCAAGGAATACAAGAAGCTGGTGTAACCCGTCTTTTCGACTCTTTTTCGGACGATCGAACAGCTTGACTGTGTTAAATTCAGAACTCAGCAAACTCGCGGTTTTTCACCAGCAACAATTGCGAATTCAATTCCCTTCCTTCTTGCTCTTGATCTTGCTTTTGATCTCTCATGTGAGCATGAGAGGAATTGGGACTGCATTTGTTCTTCTGCGAAATGAGCGGTTTCACTGATGTCAGAGGTTTGGCGGCATTCACAGTTATTGCAAGATGCAGGCCAAAAAACGTTAAATTTCTTCTTGCAACGATTCTGAAAGGCATGCTAAGAACTGCGCTACTTCAGATTTACAGCGGTCGAAGTTTTACAGCATTTGAAGTTCATTCGGGCAACTTGGGACTGACCATTGCGTCCGCAGATCAACAACCAGTTTAAGTTGGAGGCATTAGAGCCTAGGCTACTTTTGTCTGCCGATCCGGGCGTGCTCCTGAATTCAGGGGAGTCATTGTCGCTGGATAGTTATGTGGTGGAGGAGCACGAAAGTTTGGGGAAACAAGACGCGGGCTTGTCTTCAAACGGCTTTGATATCTTTCCTGAAAATCTCGGTGAAGTCTTTGATCCGCTCGATGGAACGGCGGACGCGGCGGAAGAAACCGGCGTCACGGAGGATATTCAGGCTGGCCATTCCGAATCCGATCCCGCCGTTTCTCAAGCAGAAGAAACGAGCGTTTCCCCTTCCGCAAATTCGAATTTTTCCGAAACCGAAAGAGAACCTGGCGAACTCTCTAGGATCGATAGAATCCTTTCTCTTAAGTCTAAAACAGACGAGTTGATCGAGACGCTTCATTCCGCAAACGGACCTCCGGAGGGCAATTTTGCTGGGTTTTCAGTGTATTCTTCCCATTTTCAAGGGCTCGATATCGAGGCAGCGAATGAGCTGCGCTCGGCTTTTACCTCTTCTTCTTCGGGTTTTTATTCCTTAATTGATCCGGATTCTCGCTCACTGAGTCCCAGACAGGCGCTTCGAGTCAGCCATGGAACGCGTCCGTCCGACAGTCTCCTAGAATCGATAATCGACGCCTCCGGTGGGGAGAACGCCTTGGAAATTCTCGGACAACCTGAGAGCCGAAGAATCCATCTTACTCCTGAGGCCCCGTTGGATGCCAACGGGAATCTCGATCTGAGCTCAAATGATGTTTTAAGCGGAAATGGTGAAATACTTGGAAATGTTTTTTTAGACGGATTGTTGAGTCCTGGAAACTCACCGGGGATTGTCAGCGTTGACGGGGATTTCACGGTCGATGCCGCCGGCACCATCCAAATAGAGATTGGCGGAAACGGCGGCGCTGGCGCTCCGGATGGTCATGATCAGGTTCAGGCAAGCGGGAATGTTGCGCTTGCTGGGACGCTGAATATCGAACTGCTAAATGGCTTTCTCCCGGCTGCCGGTGATTCTTTCGAGATCCTCACTTATGGCGGCCTCCTCGCGGGCGCTTTCACTGACGCTTCCGGGATGTTCGGCTTCGGCGACGGCAGCCTCTACTTTGACATCGACGATTCGATTCAAGGCAAATTGAGTTTGATCGTCAAAGAAGTTCCCGGCGCGAGTGCGATGGATATTCAAATTGGGACGGACGAGGGGCTGGATGCATTCGGCAAGCTGCTCAGTGATTATTTCCCTGACTTAACGGCGGTCATTTCGGATGTGACGCTCCGGGTTTCGGATTTCCTCTACCTTAAGGGAGATTTTGCCTTTGGGATTCGGCCGCTGGAAACGGTCACACTGGGAACTGGAATTCCCGCTAATCTCGGCAATGCCGCAGCGCTTGTATCTCCCGTCCGAGATGCCATCACAGCAAACGGGCTGAATGCCGAAATCTCGGACAACCTATCCGCGATCACCGATTGGAATGTGGCGATGCTGACAATCGGCGGCGCGGGTCTGGATGGGTATATCGGATTGGACATTCCCGATCCGCTTCAATCTTACCAGGATCAGGCGGATCTTAGCGGTTTCGTTGTCGATGATCTTGAGTTCGGCTTGGCTATCGCTAATTCATTAGTTCCAGTCCAAGGAATTAGAACGTTCTTGGGCGGATATGGTCAAGCGGATCGAGCCGTGTTCAAAGACGGCGGCTCAGGCCTGTTGAAGGCAACAGCGCGAGGCGTCGAATTTATCCTCAACGATAATATTGAAAATTGGCCGGGGGATATCGGCCCCGCTGTCATTGATTGGCAGTCGAGCTATCCGGATGGCCCGGATGGCGATTCCCTAGCCGATGGACTTGCTATTCCGACTGGAGCCGTGGATATCGATGGAAACGAGGTTTTCGTCGAGGTCACTGCCGACGGTAATCAGAGACTTGGAGTGGAAATCGAGTATGGACTGGCAAGGTTCTCCGATTTTGCCTTTCTGGAGGGAAGCTTTGGGTTCGAAAAGGGGCCGCAGATGTTGGTGGACGTTAGCACCGGAATTCCGGGCAACCTTGTTCCGCTGTTTGAAACTGGGGTCGGTACTGCATTCGATCAACTGCCGGCGAATGTAGCAGGAGCCACTTTACTATCGAGCGACGGAAGTATGATTACCGGGCTGGACGTGGCCCGAATGCGGATTGGCGGCAGCAATTTGAGCGCGTTTTTCGGGGCCGGTCTCTCGATCGAGGATTCGGGAATTCTGGATACGATCAATGCCGCCGGATTCGACTCGTCGAGCCGTCCGTTGCAGGCATATCTGAGCGGAGCGGATTCTGGAAATCTGTATGGGTTTCGAGTGCCGCGGGTCGATTTTGCCGGGGCGCTGTTCGATCCGACGCTGAATTCGGCATTCAAGGCGCTGGGAATCCCGTTCCAAATCCCGAACTTCACGGCGGCGAAAGCAACTGCGGCGGGTTTCGACTTTATCGGTTTGGAGGAGGTTCTGACAGTTGAAGGCCAGAACGTGACCTTCAAGTTGAATAACGGGGAGGAATGGGACATCCAGGGCGCCAAGTTTGGTCCGCCGGTGGTGGATTTCAGTCTGACGTTCGATGAAGACTTGAACAACAACGGGGTATCGGATCCAGAGGACCAGGACCTGAATGGCGACGGAGAATTGAATGTGGGGGACGGGTTTTATGCGGTGCCGACCGGGGGAGTGGACGCGAACGGCGATCCGGTCTTCATCAATTTGGATTACGGCGGCGATCAGCGGATTGGAGTGGAGATCGGATTCGCCGAAGTGACGGTAGCGGGCCTGGCGGCCTTCACTGGCGGCGTGGAATTTGAGAAGGGGCCAAGGACTCAGGCCACTCTTTCCACTGGGCAGACCACCGAGGTGGAGGTCACAACCTTGGCGGCGTCGAACGCCTACGGTTTTGTTGGATTTAGCGGGCCTTACTGGCGGGATACGAATGGAGATAACCAGATCATCACCGCGCAGAATGATCCGGACCGCGACACTCCCAACGCTCAAGCTGTGGGACTGTCCCTTGAGGGTGTTGACTTTGGCTTCGCGTTGATGCAACCGACTCTCGCGATTGGGCCCGCCGGAGGTGCCGTCAGTTTTGGCGCGTTGAAAGCGAACGTCGATCAAGTGCAGTTTGTCGGCGCAAATTTCCTCACGGCGAACATTCAGGATCTTGGGATCGACCTGAATTTCGGCCGGGCCGGCGCCGCTCCGTTCCCCGCGGTGAATCTGAAGACGACTTTCCCGGCTGATCCGGGTAACGACAAACCCCAGGCGGGACTCGTGTTGACTCCAGGCTCCGAGTCGATCGTGCTCGATTACAGCAACTCGATCTCAAGCGTTCATTTCAACGGAACGATTGGCCTGAAGCTTCCCGGCACGAACATCAGCGTGGTTGCCCTGGACGGAGCGTATCTGGCCGAAACCACGACCACGCAAATCAGCATCTTGGCGGATGCGAATGTCCAGATCGGGCCAAGCGAATTGAATCTTTTCGACCTATCGGGCATCGGCGCGCTTGCGATCAAGAGAACGGGTTTTGCGACGGACTTCGAGGTAGGCTTGTCGGTTGGCGGCGGCTCTGTCCTTTCCGATGTCTTCGGGCTGGATGCCAAGGCGCGAATCATCGCCAATACCACCAGCCAGAATCAATCGGTCTTTGTGCCCGACACATTCAAATCGCAGCTTAGCTCGACGGCGAAATCACGCCTCACTCCGAATCCGTCCGGACCGGGCAGCGTTTTCGTGGTGCCGAAAGGTGCTCCGAAGCCGGATGGGTCCAACGCGGTCGCCGCGCCTTACGTAGTCTTATCAGCGTCCGGCAGTCTCGATTTCGGCGACGGATTCGCGACGATGGACACGGACTTCTTTTTTGGGATGACCCCGACGAGCGTTGATGTTTCCTTTGAAGGCAATCTCTCCGTTTCCCTGCTCGGAAGTTTTCACGCGGAAGGCGGATTGGGAATCGATGCCAGCGGCATCTCGGGGTCGATCACGGTCTCAGCGAACAGTTCCAATAGCGGAATCCCGGGAATCGATTTCGACACGTCCTATCAATTGGAGGTCAATACTAAGAGCGGCTCCTCCACGATCGACCGGCCTTCGGTGAATCCGTCAACCGGCGAGGCCTCGGGTGGAACGGAATCGGTGCAAATCGACGGACACTCGGTTCGGTTGTTCGCCTATGGAGATTTGGCGATTGAGGATGTCTTGGAGATCTCCGGTGTCTTTGTGCTCAGCGGAAGCACCTCGGGAATAGAGCTTCTGGCGACCGGCACCTTGAACATCGACTTGCTCGGCGGGGTAGCCGTGAACGGTGCAATTGAGCTTACACATTCGGGAGCGGCTGCCTACTTTGATCTCGGCGGCTCGATCACTCCGGATTTCGGCGCCGATGTGGGCCTCGGCTTTTCCGGCGATTTGAGGCTCGAACTGAACACCAGCGGATCGACGAAGACCGTTGGATCGGTTGAAATCGCGCCGGGTATTCGAATCTCATTCAAGGGAGACCTTGAATTCCTCGGATTTGCCGAGGCAGCAGGAACGCTCGTGATCACGATCGGAGGCGGCGAATATGGATTTAAATTCGAACTGGTTTTCGCCATTGGTCCGATCGAAGTGGAAACCAAGGGTAACGGAGTCATCAAAGACGATGGCATTGTCCTCGACACATCGGTTGATTTCGAAGGAAGTGTGCTGGGCATCCTTGGGATCGAGGCTTCCGGCGACTTGGAAATCAATACGACCACGACCGATTCGAAAAGTCCCGAAATTTCGGCCCATACGTTCCGGTTGGACTTGGACGGTGAAATCGACATTGCCGGAAACTTTTTGATCGAGGCCGATTTCGTCGTTGAGGTCCGGGACGGTGAATGGAGGGCGGACATCAAATCGAGCATCGAAGTCTTCGACTTCATAGGGATGGATCTTGAAGGAACGATCAATTCAGAGGGTGAATTCAAGTTCAATTTAAGCGCCGAGGTTGTGATTGGCGTTGAAGGAACCGGTCTTTTCGGAGGGCTGGAGATGGAGATGTCTTTTACAGACAAAAACGGCGTCGATCTTTTCGGGAACGGATCTTACAAAGTTGATTTTGACGGCGAAGGTTTCCTCGAAGTGCAGTTGTTCGACGTCACCTTGGCGCGCGCAAGTATCAACATTGACTTTGAGGAAGTGGACCTTGCCAGTCTTCCGTTTCCAATCCCCGGTCTGGATGGGGTGGCTTTGGGGCGCGTTACAATCGAAGCCTGTGTGTACGTCGCGGACGAGGATGCCGAACAGTGCCAGGAATTTGTTATCGGCACGTTTGGTGTAGTGCCTCCGCCGCCCGTTGAATTAGGCAGCGTTTCCAATGGAACATTGACTCTCAATGTTGGGGACCGAGCCGATCGGCGAGGTGTCGAAGAGGACAACATAGACGAAATCTTCAAGATTCGGGTGATCGATGAACCTGTCAGCTCGAGCGGACAGACTGTGCAAATCTCGGCTTTCGGCCGGCGCCAGGTGCTCGAGAATGTAACGTCGATCGAGGGCGACTTCTGGGCGGGAACGGATGCCGTTGAAATCGATAACGATTTTACCGGACCGGTTGAATTCTCCATGGGCACTGGCTCGGACACGGTGAACCACTTCGGGCCCGGGGACGCCGAAATCGATATGGGATCGGGCTCCGGCCAGGTTCGCATGCCTCAGGCGGACGGCACCATTATTACCGGCGAGAAGAATGATACAATCTTGCTGGGATCCGGGACTGTCACTGTCATCGCTGGAACGGTCGATTCGGCTAAGATTGGGAATGACACCATTTCGAATGCAACCGGCGACGTGCAATTGGATTATGGAGCCTTCAATGGCGGTTTCTCCGGAACCGTCTCGAGTTTCGCGGCTGACCTGAGCGCGAATGGCGGTTCACTTGAGCTTGAAAACTCGGTGGTGAACGACTGGATTTTGGGGAGCGGCGATGATGACATTACTTTTGAGGGACTCTCCAACCGGACGCTGAATATTGAAAATCAAGGCAACGGATCGGATCATCTCGCCTTTGGATTGCTTTCGAACACCACGCTGAATCTGGATGACAGCGGCGGCGGAGACGATTCCCTGAGCATCGATGTCGATTCCACCGGCGGTAATTTGATTGTGGACCGAACCCAATCGATTGTCGGTTCGAGCACGGTCAATTTCGAGCTGGGCCACGAAGGACTCACGATTAAGGATGCCGCCGCCCACACGAATCTGGTCACCACCCAGAACGGCGGCAAGATCGACCTGGAAGCGGTCCGATTTTCCCTGAACGCGAGTTCGATTACCAGTCCTGAGATTCGCGCCGGGGGCATTTCATTAAGCGCTACCGGCGCGGGAGGAAATATCGATCTGTTCGGTGATTTGTTGATCTCCACGAGTGGGCCGTCCGAAATCACCCTTAGTGCCGCGAATGGTCAAATTCGCCTGGATGACACCGATATCCGCGGCGCTGGCGCCGCGCTCAACGTCAATGCCCGCGGGGTTTCGAACCTATTCGACACGACCGTTGCTGCAGCCACGATCAACCTCACCGGAACCGGGTCCACGACGAACATTGTCCTTCGCGAAACCGACGATCTGAATTCCAACGGCATCGTCAGCAACGCCGGAATCATCGATCTAAAGCTGGCCGCCCGTGACTCGCGACTGTCGCTTGACAGCGGCCAACTAGGATCCAATGGCGCCGGCAAAGACATCCTGTTGCTGGTGGGCGACCTCGATTTCAAAGGGGGGAACGGAACCGTGTTTGGGACAGGACAACTGACCATTCAACCTACGGAAACGGCGTGGAACTACCGGTTGGGAAGCGCCGGCGAAACGGCCGGTGGCACCGACCATGCGCGCGACGCGTACGCCAACACCCTGGAAATGTCGATGCGCGACATGGCGGCCCTGCGCGATGGTTTCAGCAAGGTCACCATTGGCCGGTCGGATCCCGGCAATAGCATGATTATTGGGGACGCGTTCCACTCGCTTCAAGTGAAAGCGACCACGCAGCCACGTGACGTAAATGCCGCGTTAAAGGATGAAACTGTCTTCCTGACCGATGTCCTCGAGATCAGCGGTGATATTCAGGCGCCGTCGGATTCAGTCGAATTCCATGCGCGCACGGCAAAGATTTCCCGGGTCAACCTTCATACTCCAGAGGCCGGCTCGGATTCCGGCGTGTCCGCGAGGAACGTCCTGTTTGACGTCCAGGAACAGATGCTCATCGGCGGCTGGGTCATTGGCAGCGTTGGGGTGGCAATCAATGTGAGCAATTCCACGGGTGTGAACAACATCTCGACGCCTGGGGACGGACTGAACAGCTTGACGACCGACGTAGGCAGCCGGATCGAAAGCCTTAACGCTGGCAGCACGATCACCATTAATACCAATGCCTCGATTCGCGTCGCCGGGTTGATTGAGGTCCACGGCACCGGAAGCGCGCTCGATTTGAATTCGCCGACACTGGTGAAACTCCTTGAGGGAGCCGTCGTGGCGGGCCGCGACGCCGGCGCCTTGCTCGATCTCGAAGCCGGCCAGTCGCTGAGTATGGAGTCCGGCAGCGCGGTGACCGCTGGCGCCGTGTTTGATAACTCTTCCGGAAGCCCGGTTCCCGTCCTCGTCGGTCTTGGGGCGGATGTGATTCTCACCTCGGCGAACGAGATGAAGATTGGCGGAAGCGTGACTTCGGCGGACGAATTGACCATCCGCGCGGGCGGATCGCTCCTGGATCATTCCGTTACGTTCAACCAGATTAAGGCGGTCGATCCTGAAGCATTCCTGATCGGACACCGCAGCTATAGCCTGTTTCTGACCGGAACGATCACCACGCTTGGCCCGGACCGATTGCTCCGGCTGGCGGCCGAGGATGACGTGATCCTTCGCGGCAACATCAACGTCTTGGGCGCGAACTCCGATCTGCTGATTCAGTCGAATGTGTGGGTGTATGTGGAAGGCTTCATCAAGGTCACCGATGACGTTCAGATTCTCGGCGGCCTCGGGCCGGATGGAACCAATCTGAACGGCGCGGAGCCGCGTGGCACAAGCATCTATGTTCATGCAACGGCTCAGATCACCACCTCGGCCGCGGGAAGTTCGATCGACGTCCGCGGCGCTAAAGATGTGGATCTGTTTGGCGCGCTGATCGCCGGGGGCAAGCCCACGGCCACTGGTGTGAGCTTTACCGGAGACGACGCCGTCCTCAGCGTGACCGCAGGCCAGCAGCTTTATGTGGCCACCGGCCTCCTCGCCTCGCACACGGTCAATGCTACGGGCGGCACGGCTGGAGCCGATGATGTGAACCTGGCGGGCGATCCGCTCGGATTCATCGTGACGACCGCAGGCGGAATGACCGCCGGCGGACTGTCCTCATCGGGCACCGATGGATCGGTCAATCTCCGGGGCACCGGCGATTTAGAAATGCTGGGAACAATCATCTCCGGCGGCAAACTGGTTCAAACATTCGACGCCGGCGGAAACCTGCTGAGCCAGGCGGTGGAATGGGCCACGGAGCCCTCAGCTCGCCCCTCCGCCGTCTTAATTCAGGTTCCAGGCCGGGCGTTTGTGGGCGGTCTAACCAAAAACGCCCAGGGCGAAGTTGTCGAGACGGGCGGCTTCATTCGGGCCGGCAAGCAGATCGAAGTCATTGGCGGAACGCACAGCTCCGGCACGGGCGTCCTCGTTCATCCAGCGAGCGAAATCACGACGAACGATCCGAATGGTGTGATTATCTTCCGGTCGGGCGCCGATGCCGAAGTCAACGGCTTGGTGGTGCCCGGCGGACGGGTTGATACGATCAACGATCCGACAGGCAGTTTTCTGGGGCGCGTTCCAGTACTTTTCGGCGGCGATTCCGTTCTTCGCATCGAGGCGGCTAAACAAATCCGGATCGGCCTGGAAATGCAGGCCGGCAAATTGATTGACTTGGTGGGCGGCTCGAATTCATCAGGCCGCGGCATCGTGATGCTGGGTTCCGGACGCCTCGTGACGGCCCGCCCGGACAGCCGGATCAACCTCAACGCCCCGGGACGCGTCGATATACTGGCGCCGGCGCACACGAATGAAATCGAGCCCGCCGGATTCATCGCCACCGCGGATGGAAAACTCGCCGCGGACGTGAGGATCGATTTCTTCGTCAACAAGGTCGATTTCGAATACGCCGGTTCCGTGACGGTCCCGGCAGCGGCCACGGCCGACAATGACAATGTGGCCGATTTGGTCGAGGACATCGAGGCGGCCATCGCCGCGGCTTCCTACACGGTCACTCGCTCGGACAATGCGAGCTTCTCGGTCGGTGATCCCTACCTCAACGTGGCGGATGATCCGAGCACTCCAGGCGTCGATCCGGACCTGGATATGAAACTGAAGAACGGCAAGCTGCTCTTCACCGGCCCATACCAATTCAAGATTCGTGACACGTCCGTGAATGCCGGGCTTCTCGGCCTGAGCGACCTGGCCGGCGGCACGCGCTCCTCCGGTTTGCTGCGTGCGATTGAAGCGCCGGGCGCCGGATCGGTCGTTTCCATCGGCGCTCCGGCGGGTCCGAACGGCAAGCTCTACATTGCCGGCAAAGTCCTCGGGCACGATGAAATCAAGCTCTTCAGCGGTGTTTCGCCGGACGGCGTGGATATCGACCTCGACTTCACGGGCGTCCTGGAAACGGTCAAGGGCTCGATTGGCTTCAATGCCGGCGTCGTGGGAGAAATCAAGGGCGACGTGCTCGCTCGCGGCGACGGCTCGGACGTCAACTTGGGCTCCAAGCAATCGTTGATCGTCCGGGGCCTGATCGAAGCGGACGACCAAATTACCGTTTCCTCCGGTCAAAATATCGTTCCTGGTGAAGTCAGCGTCGCCATCGAGGCCACGAGCAAGATCCGGAGCCTTGGTGGTGGCGGCCAAATCGCCATCACCGGACTGAACGATGTGAACATCAACGGCGTAGTCGGCCCGGGCAGCGTGAATCTGGACCTTTTGCGAATCGAGGCCACCCACGGCAATCTGACCGTCACCAGCGCCGCGGGCCGCATCGAGAGCGACGCGATCATCGAACTGGCCGGAGCGGCAATCACTGTGGCAGGCTCTGTGAAGGGAACGGGCGCCACGCCGGCAACCGATGACTTTGAGTTCCAGATCAATGGTTCGGCTTCGGTTTTGGTCACGGGCGAAATCGACGTGGCCGGTTCCGCGCGAATCACCGGGCCGAACGCGATTGACCTTTACGACGCCACGGTGACAACCGGCGAACGAATGCTGCTGAACTCGAATGGCAACGTCGGGTTGGGACGCATCGACCGCAGCGGCCCGACCCCGGTTCAGCGCGGGGCGGTAATTCAAACCGGCAGCCTATTTGAACTGACCACCCAAGGCTCGGTGTCCATCGGCGCCGGAGCTCAGATTCTGGCCCGGGCGGATCAATCCCGAATTGCCATTACGGCGCGTGATCTGAGTCTGACCGGCGCGCTGCACGCCGGCGGCGCGCTCAACGAAAGTGCCAAGGTCGTTTGGACCGGACGGAACGGCGCGGTGGATATCGACGTGACCGATTGGCTCACCATCGGCGGCGATGGCGTGGATGCCGCCGGAAAAACGGTGGTGGTGGGCGGTTCCATCCTCGCGACGGGCCGGATTGATCTCGGGGTGTCCAACGGTTCGCTGCTCATGAACGCCAAGAGCTTGCTGCGGACCGACGCCACCGGCGCCGGAACGCTCGTCAATCCGATCGGGCCGAGTTCCATCTCGATTCAAACCTCCGGCGATCTGCAAATCCACGGCTTGATCGAGGCCCTCGACGACGGGTCGGACATATCGCTGACGGCGGGCGGCCTGGTGACCCTCGACGGATTCGTTCAGGCGGACGACGACGTCACGGTGACCGGCGGAACCAGCCAATCCACGGTCAGCATTTGGGTCACCGAATTCGTCTTCACCAAGGATGCGTCTGGCGGGGAAGTGCGGGTCAGCGGCGGCACGCTGAATACGGGTAATGGCGGGTCGATCACGCTGACGGGGACCCAAACCGTTTTGCTCAACGGAACGGTTGGACAGCCTCGCTCCGTTGAGGTGGGGCTGGTCGCGGACGTGGCCGCCATTACCGTGACGACGGCCGGCGACATCTTTGTAAGCGGAACGGTCGATGCCTCCGATCACATCGCGTTGAACGGGAAGAACGTCACCGTGCTGAACAATGGAACGGTCCATGGCCGCGGAGCCGCCGCCGTCGTGGAATTGTTCGCGCCGACCGGTTCCGTGCTGGTGATCGGCGGAAACGCCAGCGTCGAGTCAGCAGTGCTGGCGCATCTCTTCGCGGGCGTGATTCACATCGAGGGCGTCATCACTGCTTCGGGAACACTGGGACGGGTGCTGCTGAATGCCGTCACCCAGGTCACGATCGTCGGGACGATCAATTCGTCAGGCGATATTGACTTGCACGCGGGTGTCGGTGTGGCCTGGACGCCGGCGAAATTGCTTTCCAACGACAAGAAATCCTCGGACCTGGCCCCGGCCAGCGTGACCATTTCCGGCAGTGGAAAGCTGAACGCCACTGGGAATGTCAGGGTCATCGCGGGTAACGATTTCAATGTCCTGGCGGATGCCGCTTTGGCGGACAAGAAGAAATGGCAGCAAATACCGATCATCTCCCAGGAGCCCGCGATCATTTCCATTGTCACGGGCAGCCGCACGGTGACGAATGGCTTTATTCTGGTTCCTCGGATCAATTGGGTTGAAACGGAGGTCATTGAACAGGTCGGAACGGAAGAGGTGAAGATTGGCGATGTCTTTCACACGATGGATATCACCTTGACGCAGGACGGGTACTACAACGGCACGACCAAAACCAAACGGGAGTGGTTCATTGGGGGGGTCGATTACTTTAACAACAACCAGAATCTCTGGGGGAACGCCGGGACTCCGGCTTCCACGGCCACATTCAACGAATTGAATGACGCTCAACGGCTCAAAGTGTTGGAACATCTCGGTTACAAGCGTTTGTTCAACTTCAGTTTTGCGAATCCGCAAGAGTACCGGGTAATCAATGGTTCCCCAAGTGTGTCGAACTGGACGCCGCCGTGGAAGAACAACAGGCTCGTATATCTTAACCCCACCCAGCTCCCGGACTTGAGCGACAAGTGGATACGCCTGCCTGAAGGGGCTCTGGACGACGTTCTCCGTCTCGTGTCTCAAGGACAAACGGACCCGTTCCAGGAAACGGTGGGAACATTCCGGGATCAGGCCGTGGTCCGTTACACCCAGGACCGTTCCACGCTGGTCAGCACGTCCGGGCCGACCTTCTACACCGATGACGACAGTAGTCCCGCGCGCTGGAATGTGACTGACGCCCGTGAAGGCAAACGAACCTATACCCTAACGGATGGCGTCACCGGTTCGCAGCCACACGCTCCGGATTGGAGCACGGCTGAGACGCCTGATCTTCAGAGAACGAATCCGGTAACTATTTCATTCTCGCCAAATGACGTAGAAGGGCTCGGTGGCATTGTGAGTGATGCCTTTGAGATTCCCCAAATTTCCGGATTGCGCGTTTATCCTAGTACCACCAGTAAGTTCCCCTTCGATGACATCTATAATTTGTTCGATCCCGCCGACCTGAAAACGGTATTATTGAAGGATGGGTTCGAACAGGTTAACGACCTGGTCATCACGGAAGAAATCGAATCTAATCAACCGTTTGGCGACCCGGTTATCAAGACAACAACCTACCGTCATTTCGCGCGCAATAGTGAGCACTTTTTGTATCCATTGGCCGAGCCCGACGTGAACGGTGGGCTGCGTCCGATTCATTACAGCATGGATTCACGGTTTGACTTTGCCGACGCCAGCCAAATCGTCGTTCAAAAGTCCGATCTCATAACCACTTTTGGTGTGGTCAGCGATTCGACTTTCGGTTTTAATTCCGGCGTCGAAGCGATCCGGCCCGGCGCCTCCGGCAACTTTACGTTGTTAAAGTTGGAGTCCGTTGTCGACGCTCTCCAACAAAGCGGATACACCCTGCAGAACGAGCAACCCGTGATTAACGGTATAACCTACGACGAGTATTATAAGTCAAGCGCCCGGAGAATCCTCTTAGTCCCTGTCGTCGGTGACGACGAGTACCCGGCCTACGGCGAACTACTGTTTCAACGAGAAGTTCAATTCCCGGATATCAATGGCGTCAATATCATATCTCCGTCAGGGTACAATTCATCCACCGCTACGATTAACAATGGACGACAAGTCTTCACCTACACTAGAGACGTCGGCAAAATAACGTATCTCCCTCAATACTCGTTTCAGGCAACAGCCTCATGGGATGTGTCGGGCGAGACGATACTAGATTTTCTAGGTATTACCATTCCGAAGTATTTTGGCGAAGACGTTGACGTTGATCTGAACTTTCACAATTCGGATGTTAAGGGTACCAGAGGAAGCGAAACCAGAAGTTCATTGGTTGTAGGGCAGAACTCCGAACGTGTCGTTGAAGTTCACATGTTCAATTTGATAGATATTCTCGGAAATAAGGGTAGCGCACGCGTCGATGTGAATGTCAGCATTACCAACGTGGGCGTCGCACCTATGTTCGTCAACGGCTTCACGATACCAGCTTCTTCTACCTTCTCTGAACAGTGGAGCGTGACTCTCTCGGACGGGCAGAGGTCCTCGAGGTCTTATAATATCTTCGAAACGTCGGCTCGCGTGATCGAACAACAGTTTGATTATGAGTACAACTGGACTTCAATCTTCCAACCTATCGAGGACACTCGTACGACTACGCGGTTCCAGTATGTCAGCACCGCGGAGGACGTGTTTGGGTTTCGGCCACGATTCGAAACGTTCAACACCCAGGTGAAGGTCGTCGAAGAAGCGGTCGTCACCCAGTGGAAGACCGAGCTGATCACACAGGATCAAGTCGTCTTTGTCACGAGCCGGGTATTCAACAAGGGACTCCTGCGCGACTTCGGCACGTTCGGAGACGATGCTGTTCGCGCCGGTGGAAACGTTTCGATCGACGCGGGCCGGGATGTCATTCTGAGTGGAGTTGTCAATGCCTACGGCTCCTTGAGCGAAATCGAAACCAAAGCTGGCCGCGACGTCACGATTGTCGGATCGCTGCCTTCGGTCGTGAATGATCCGAACACGACGCTTCCGGCGCTCGCGGAAGTGAAAGCATCGTCGCTGGTCGATATTGATGCCGCAGGCAAGGTCGATGTGGCCGTTTCCGGCGCAGTGCGCGTCGATAACGGAGGAGCGACCGCGCTGGATCGCATCGAATTGACTGCGGGAACGGAGATGTCTGTCGAGGGCGAACTTTTCGCGCTGGAAGAGATTGTCCTTAACGCCAACGACGACATCCAAGTAAAAGGGACGATCTCCGCGGGACACTTGGTTGACATCAACGCGGGCCTGGACGGAACAGGCAGCGTGATTGGCAGTATCTTCACCGACCTTTCGACCTTTAGCGGCAGCCAGATCGATATCGATGCCGGCGCGACGCAGGGAACCATCGATCTCACCAACGGAACCCTCAGCACCAGCGGCTCAATCAATCTGACTGCTCCGGCGGGCGCGGTGATTCATAGTGGCGGTTTGATGCGGGGCGATACGCTGAACGCCAATCTGAAAGGCGGATTTTCGGCAAATGCTTCTGTCAAGACGGCGAACCTTGTTCTGACCGGAAAGGGTGACGTGACTTTGACGAACCAAGGGAATCTGGTTTTGAATAATGCCATTCTCCCCGACGGCGCCCTAAAGATTTCGGCGATTGGAGCGTTCGATGGTGTCAGCGTTCAGCTCAGCGGCGGCGGTGATGAAGATGACTTTGACCTGACCACGTTCCCGGCGAGCAACGGATTGTCCAGCGTCACGCTGCGTGACGTGAACATCGCCGGTGAAGGCGACTTGCTGGTCTTTGCCCAAAACGGCAGTTTCGCGACTTTAGGCGCGCTCGTGGCCCATCAGGTCGATCTGAAAATCCAGGGTGGCATCACGCTCAACACCAACATCAATGATCTGGCGATTCGTTCTACGGGCCTGGGCGATGTCAACATCACGCATCCGGGCGCCGATCCACTGACCTTGCGCGAACTCGAAGTGCTCTCCGGCGCGATCCGTATCACCACCGGCGGCACGCTCATCCTCCAATCCACGATTCTCCGCACCAACGCCGAAGCCAACGACATCACGATCAATGCCGGCGGCGATATTCAGTTCGGCGCTTTGAATGCCGGTGTGTACGCGGGAACCGCGGCGGACGCCGCCGCGATGCGCCTGGAGTTCCTGAATGCCGCGCTGCGGAGCGCGGGCATTCTCGGCGCGGGCGCTTCCGACCTGAATCTCGCAGGCGCCCAGGCGCTCGACGCGACCGCGGTCGTTCCGCAATTGGCCGCCTACTACCAGTCGATCGGCTTCAACAGCTCGGACGCGAATAGCGAGGCCCAAAGCCTGGTGACCTTGACCAAGACCTTCACGTCTCTCGGAGACATCGAACTGAGCGCAAGCGGATCGATCATTCCGACCGCGAACACCAACGGCATCCCTGATTTGGTGGCCCGGGAGATTAGGCTGACGGCGGCCAGTATTGGCCGAATCGAAGTGGCCGCGAATGCGTTGCCCGGAGTTCATGCCGCGAACGGCGATATCGAAATCATCGATCTGGAGAGCGTGACGGAGAATTCACAAGGGTTAAACAGGGTCGATGTCACCGCGGCCAACGGTTCCGTTTCGATACTGGCGCTCGAGTCGATTGAGATTCTCAACATTCAGGCGCCGGCGCCCGGATCGTCCATCACGGTTGAATCGCGGAATGGAAGCGTCCAAGTCGTTGAACCGAGCGGCGGCGGTGTAACCATCAATTCCGGCGGTCGGGTCACGATTCTGGCAGCACGAACAATCAGCGTCGAAGGCGGTGTCAGGGCGCCGGACGGGCCTGCTTTCCGCGCTGCATCATTGCTCATCGGCGAGAACGCGGAGTTGGAAGGGAACACGCTCGCGCTGGAAGCCGATTCGTCCTTCGTCATCAACGGTTCGATGCGAATCACGGAGACCATCGAACTGGTTACAAACGCGGGGAATATCAGTGTCGAAGGCGGTTTGGAAGGCACGGCCGGAGTTCTCGACGAAATCGTGCTAATCGCGCGCGGAAACCGGGTCACGGAAGGCTTTGCGGAGGGTTTATGGGAATACCGCGATCTTAATACTAGCGAACTCTACTACAAGAATGATCCGGAAGATGGATCGGGCACGGTATTTGAAGTGATCGGTGGCGGGCTAAATCCTGTGACCGACGCGAGCTCTTTGGTTCTGGTTCCGGTGCGGCAGCTTGTTCAGAAAGTGGCCAAGGAACGGGCAACCGGATACGAAATGTACACCGACCCAACAGGGCTGGTTTATACCAAAGACCTGGTCAGCGGGACGATTTATCAATGGCAGGATTCGGCTAGCCAACGGTATCGGTTCCAGGCGTACGACGTTAATACCGGCTTGTTCAAGACCTACTTCTCCACCGAACAGGATCCCGCGGCCGGGACGATTTATGCCGCCAATAATACGACCGTCGTGACGAATACCGGGGAGCTAATATTCAGCCCGAAATTCATCGTTGCCAGCAATCCGGGAGCCCTGGATTTGACGCCGGTGATCGAGAGTGTTCTGGCGGGCGACATTATCTTCGATGGAACCGATCTCGCGATTGCCGGGGACCGGATCAAACTAGTGGCATACGGCGAGATCAGGGCCGAAAATCTGAGCCTCAAAGCGACGGGCGCCGAGGGCGTCTTGGAAGTGGCGGCGGGCAGCGACATTGAGCTCAACGGGGCGGCGCTTGAGGCGAACAAACGGTTCAGTCTCAAGTCGTCAGTCTCCAGTGATCCGGATGGAAACTTCCGAGTGGGTTCCGTGATCGTGAACGCGTTGATCAAGGGCTCTGACCAGACGTTGGATGAACTCGGGATCGAGGCAGGCGGCGATATTACGCTGAAAGCCGATGCTCAAACTTCCGATTCCGTGACATTGACGGCGGGTGGAAAGGTGCAGACTTCAGAGGCGGCCCGCATTACCACGAACAATCTTGCAATCAGCGCCGGGGCCGGAATCAACGTGAAATCCAATGTCGTCAATTTGACCGCGCAAGTCACTGGAGCGGGTGATCTGACAGTTTCCGATTCCACGGCGATCAACCTAAATAACGCCAGTGCGATCCAAGGTTCGGTAAATGTGAGCGCTGCCGGAAATATCGTCGTAGCGCAGGACGTAACGGCCAGTTCGGAGGTAGCGCTAAGCTCGAGTGGCGGCGCCGTCCGAGGCGGATCAATCATCGCATCGAGGGCAACGCTCAATGCCGCCACCGGAATTGGCGATTTGAACGTGGTTTCTACCGCCGTCGCCGAGCTGGCCGCCAGCACCGCGGGCGGAAACATTCACCTCCAAAACAATCGTGCCGGAGCCGTCACCGTCAGCAGCCTGTCGGCATTGAACGGCGACGTTCGGATGCGCCAATTGAGCGCGGACAGCCTGAGCGTTGGATCGGTTGCGGTGAACGGCGGCGATGTGCTGATTGACCTGGCGTCTGGCAACGGTTCGGCATTGACCGTTGCGAACGTTGCGACCGGCAAGTTGGTGACGTTGATCTCCAGCGGTTCGGCGGCGCTGACTGGAGCGATCAGCCTCACGGGTCCGAACGCGGACGGCAATGCCGGATTAAGCATCGTGGCGGGGTCAACGATTACGATGGCCCAAGGCGCCAGTGTGAACACGCAAGGCTCTCACGTCCGCATGAGCGCAGGGAGCAACGTGACCATTGCGGGCATCAACGCGGGAGCGGGCGTTGTCAGTGTCTTGAGCCAAACCGGAAGCCTCTTGGATGGCGGCGATGCCAGCGTCGATATCCAAGCCGGCGCGTTGCGTGTGAATGCGGGCGCCGGCGTCGGAATGCTGGGCGCCGGCGCGGATAATGCCCTGGAGGTGAGCACTCCGGTCTTGAGCCTCGTCAGCGGACTAGGCGGCGCGAATCTGGTCAACGCCGGCGCATTGCAGATTGGTTCGGTGGGAGTGAGTGTCCGGGCGGTTGACTTTAACGGCGGATCTCAGGTCCTGACCGATAGTGTTCAAGCAGGATTGGTCTCCGGCGGAACCGTGGTCGTGCGAACCGCGAGCGGGGATCTGGCCGTCTCCAGAGCGGTCGATGTCAAGGGGGACCTCAACCTTTCTTCGGCGGGCCAATTGGTCTTGGGCGACGGTCTGAAGGCGGCCAACACGTTCTTGAGCGCGGTGAACGATGCCACGATCGGCGCCGGAGTGACCCTCGCAACAACCGGCACGTTCATGATTCGCAGCGCTTCCGGCGCGGTCACGATGGATGGGAGCAGCGCCGCGACGGTCGCCAATAAAAACGCACGGATTGAGGCGCGCGAGAATATCGTGATTTCAAGATTGGATGCGGGCGCCGGCAGCGTCTCCCTGGTCTCGGCCAACGGCTCGATTATCGATGCGGGAACACCGACCGCAAATGTGAAAGCCGCGAAACTTCGCGTGGACGCCGGCGTGTCCGCCGGCTCCGGCGCCGCTCCGATCAAATCGGAGGTTGGGACTATTGCCGGGCTGGCCGGCGGCAACAGCGTTTATTTGGAGAACCACGGGTCGATTGTGATCGGCGCGATCAGTCCGATCGATGTTGGCGAGATCGAAAGCGACGGAACCCTCATCGTGGTTCGGGATCCCGCAACGATGACGGGATTGACGACGCGACCAGACAGCAACGGATCCATCGTAGTCCGCGCGTTGGGCGGTTCGATAACTGTGAACGATGCGGTGGCAACGGATCGTTCCGGCAACGTTCTTTTGGAGAGCGATAACGCGGGTATTACGCTGAACACGAACGTCACCAGCGGGTCCGGTCATGTGAGCGTGCTGGCAGGCGCGGGCGTGATCCAGTCGGCGGATATCCGAACGGGCGGCGGCACGATCGACGTTCAAGGTTCGGGCGGATCGATTGCCATGAGCGGCGGAGCGGCCGCCATGAGCGGTGGCGGAAACATCCGATATCGCGCATCGCAAAACATCACCTTGAGCAGCCTGAACGCGGGCGGCGGGTCCATTAGTCTGAGGGCCGACACGGGTTGGATCCGTGACGCCAACGAACAAGCCGCCAACCTGATCGCCAGCGCGGCTCGAATCGAGACCGCCGGCGATGTTGGCGCGGAAGCGAACGCGATCGAGACCACCTTGGCCACCATCGCCATCGCGGCGGGCGGCAACGTCTTTCTAGCGGAGAGCGACGGGATCGCAATCGGCACGGTTGGCCCGGTTGCCGCCAACCGCGTGCAATCGAATGCGAGCACCATCATTCTAACTGATACCGGCAATTTGGTGGGCGCCAGCGCCGCGGCTTCCGCAGTGACTTTGAGCGCCGGCGGTGCGATCAACGTCGCCGTTCCGGTGGCGGTCACCGACTTGAGTCTGCAAACAACCTCGGGCGATGTGACCCTTCAGGGTTTGGTGACGGCTTCCGGCAGCGTCGCGATCAACGCTGCGGGCGCGGTCCTGGATGGCAATGGGGACGCGGTCAACGTGATCGCGGACGGACTGACGGTCACTTCCGTCAGCGGAATGGGCAGCGGCAACGCGCTGGAGACGAAGATCAAGAACTTCCATGCGGCTAACAGCACCAGCGGCAACATCGAGCTGATTAATGAAAGCGGATTGGCTGTATCCGGCATCACCAGCGGCGGTGCCGGCAACGTGATATTGACCAACATGGGCGCCGCCACGATCAGCGGCAATGTGGTGGGCGGCGGCGAGATTGAGTTTGGCATTAATGGCGGGCTCACGATCAACGCGGACGTAACCGCGGAACACGACGTCACCCTGACAGCCAATGAAACCGATCCCGCCGCCGCGGACGACGACATTACCCTGACCGCGAACGGTTCAATCCTTTCGCGGAACGGCAACATCCTGCTGCAAGCCGGCGATGACATTAGCACGGCGGTGGGATCGAGCCTGTCTGCCCCGAACGGTTCGCTGACCATCACAATGGATTTCGGCGACAACGATCCGTTTGGCGCGAGCTCAAACTTGCAGGGAACGGTCGCTTCCAATCTCAATCTGATTCTGGGAGGTCCTGCGGATGACGTCATTGATGCCAGCAATTTGACTCAGCCGCTGGTGATCATCGGCGGCCAAGGCAATGACAACATCACCGCCGGCCAGGGACCCGATGTGATCTACGGCGGACCCGGCAACGACACGATCAACGGCAACGCCGGCGCGGATATCGTGATCGGCGGCGCCGGGACCGACACGCTGCGCGGCGGCACGGGCAATGACATCATCATCGGCGACCAGGCGGAGCTGACGATTGGCGGGACGGTGTTTGATCTGCAAAGCCAATTCGTCAGCGACATAGGCGGCGCCGACGACAACATCGACGGCGAAGCGGGCGACGACATCCTGGTCGGCGATTCCGGCCGGGTCGAGATGGACGCCGACAAGCATGTGACTTTGGTGCGGACGATCGACCCCGGCACGGGCGCCAATGACGTGATCGCCGGCGGGGACGGCGACGACACCGCTTTTGGCGGCGCCGGTGTCGATCAGTTGAACGGCGGTCTGGGTAAGAATGTGTTGCTCGGTGACATGGGCGTCATCCGATTGACCCCGGCAGGCTTGCGCATTGAAATCACCAGCACAGATGTCAGCGTCGGCGCCAACGACGTGATCAACTCCGGCGCGGGCGACGACGTGATCATCGGCGGCTTCGGAGCGGACACCATTCATGGCGGCGCGGGCAATGACGATATCCTGGGCGACAACGGACGGTTAACCTACACCAATGGCGCCCTCACCGAGATCGCCACGACTGATCCGGCGGAAGGCGCGGCGGACGATCTGAATGGCGGCGAGGGCGACGACACGATCTTTGGCGGCAGCGGCGTCGATCAAATCTCCGGTGGCTCGGGCCGAAACATTTTGATCGGCGACCAGGGCAAGATCGTGTTGACCGAGAGCGGCGAACGCATCCAGGTCACGACGACATTCAACAACATTGGGGCCGAAGACGTCATCACCTCGGGCGAGGGCGATGACGTGATCATCGGCGGTTTCGGAGCGGACACCATCAATGGCGGAGCCGGCAACGACACTATCCTGGGTGACAACGGCGTGTTGGATTACACCAACGGCAATTTGACCTCGATCGCCACGGCCGATCCGGCCACGGGTGCAGGTGATGTCCTGGATGGCGGCGCCGGCAACGACACGATCTTTGGCGGCAGCGGCGTGGACCAAATCTCCGGTGGCTCGGGCCGAAACATTTTGATCGGCGACCAGGGCACGATCGTGTTGGCCGAGAGCGGCGAACGCATCCAGGTCACCACCACGTTCAACGACACCGGCGCGAATGACACGATCAACTCCGGAGACGGAGACGACACGATCATCGGCGGCTTTGGCTCCGACATCATCAATGGTGGCGCAGGCAACGACGACATCTTGGGCGACAATGGCGTGCTGGATTACACCGGCGGCGTACTGACATTGATCACCACCGCCGATCCGTCCAACGGATCGGGCGACATCATCGACGGCGCGGATGGAAACGACACGATTATCGGCGGAACCGGGGCCGACCAAATCACCGGCGGGGCGGACACCAACATCATTCTAGGCGATCAAGGCGTCATTCTCTTCGCCGCAACCGGAGAGCGCGTTGAAGTCAGGACCACCGACCATGCCTTTGGCGCGGACGATCTGATCAACTCGGGCACCGGCGACGACGTGATCTTGGGTGGTTCCGGCAGCGACCCGATCCAAGCTGGTGGCGGCGACGACATCGTCCTGGGCGACAATGGCAGGCTGGTCTATACCGGCGGTCAGGTGACGTTAATTACGACCGACGATCCCGCAAGCGGCGCGGCTGAAACGATTAACGGAGGAGAAGGCAGCGACACTATCTTTGGAGGCACAGGAGCGGACACACTGACCGGCGATGTTGGAAATGACATCCTTGTTGGAGACCACGGTTCCATCACTTTTGCCGCCAATGGCGACCGGATTGAGATCAAGACGATCGACACGGGATTGGGCGCGAACGACGGCATAACCGGCGCGGAGGGCGACGACATTATTCTGGGCGGTTTCGGAGCGGACACTCTCGCAGGCAACATCGGTAATGACGTGGTTCTGGGCGATAACGGCCGGCTGGGGTACACCGGCGGCCAGCTCACGCTGATCGCAACCATTGATCCGGCGTTTGGCGATACGGACCTCATCAACGGCAATGAAGGCGATGACATTCTCCTGGGTGGCGCAGGTGCGGAGACAATCGATGCTGCCGAGGGCCACAACATCGTTATGGGCGACAATGGCGAACTGACGTTCGATGGCGCCAGTGGCCAGCTTATCTCCGCAACTTCCATTGCCACGGCGATCGGTGGAAATGACACGATCACGGCGGGCGCCGGG
>JAQBVM010000290.1 GCA_027623095.1 Verrucomicrobiota bacterium | reverse complement strand
GTGTTTCCACTGTGCCTTCTCGTTCGTTTTTCGCCACAAGGTTGATCAGGGCTCCACAGAGTGTCGCCCCACCAAACTGCAGGGGGCTGAAACTCGGATCCAACCAGTTGCAGCATTGATCCTTAATAGCTCTCCTGGGATCATCAGCCTTCGCTTCTCTCCTCAATCCGATGATGAAGAAGAAGATGATGTTCATGTGTGTCCTCATTCAGACGCGCCTCCTGCCGGGGATCGGAAAAGTTTTGCTTGCCTGGATGGCGTGCCGGTGGCGAGCATCCGTATGAAGAAACTGTGTTACACATGCCCTCCGAAAGTCATACCGTCTTCAAGAACGGAACCGTAATTCTTCCCAACAATGCGTTGGAGAATGGAGTGGTCGTTTCGAGCGGCGGCAGAATTGGCCTTGTGGGAACGGCAGGGGAGGTCGCTGTGCCGGAGGACGCTCTGTTCATTGACGCGAACGGAGGTTTCATAGCGCCGGGCTATGTCGATCTTCATGTGCATGGCGGCGCCGGGGCTGATTTCATGGATGGAACGTCGGAGGCGGTTGTCACCGCGACAAACGCGCACGCGCGTCACGGGACAACCACGATTTTCCCGACAACCACTACCGGATCGCGGGCGCAAATCGAAGCGATGCTTCAGGCTTGCCTGGAAGTGCAACGCTCCGGAACGGATGATTCCGGAGCGCATATCGCGGGAGTGCATTTTTACGGGCCGTATTTCGCGGATGCAAAGGTGGGGTGTCATTCGCGCAGTGGGCGGCGAGATCCGGATCCGGCCGAATATATTTCGGACTTTGATCGGGATATCATCCGCATTGCGACGTGTGCCGCAGAATTGGACGGTGCCGCGGAATTCTACGCGGAAGCTTCCCGCCGCGGGTACCTGATTACGTGCGGCCATTCAAATGCAAGCTGGACTGAAATGGCTCGTGCTTACGAAGCCGGCATGCGCCACGTGGATCACTTTTGGTGCGCGATGAGTTCCGTGCCGAGCATTCGGGAACGCCTCGGAACGCCTTCCCAGGGGAGCATGGAACAATTTGTTCTAATGCACCGCGAGATGAGCACCGAAGTTATCGCGGATGGATGCCATCTTGCGCCGGAACTACTCGAATTTGCATGGACGATGAAGGGAGTGGAACGGCTTTGCATTGTCACCGACGCAAATCGTGCGATGGATATGCCGCCGGGTCAGTATCGGTTTGGTCCCGGGACGGACGGTGAATGGTTCACGAGCGATGGCCAAGTCGGTTTCCAGCCGGGTGCTGGATTAGCGAGTTCGGTTGTGGGAATGGACACAATGGTCCGGAACATGGTTCGATTTACGTCGGCTGGGATCGTCAATGCCGTTCGGATGGCGTCGCTAACTCCGGCTGAGAGGGCGGGTATTGGCGAAGTCACAGGGAGTCTGGAGGCCGGAAAGCGGGCGGATGTTCTCGTATTGAACAGGGATCTAGACGTGAAACGTGTCTTTACTAGAGGGCGGGAGGTTCAAATAATGACACGCTTTTGAAGTGGTGACCTTGTTCAAGCGTCAGTAAGACTCAGACACATCGTTCATGAAATTTATGTTTCGCCTTGAGAATTATTTCGACCCTGTTGCTCTTGTGGCGAGTGCAACTATCCTGGCCGCAGCGTGCTGTGATGTTTACGCCGGAGAGAGCGCGGGATCCGATATTCATTTCAGCCGGGATATTCTTCCAATCCTGTCCGAGAACTGCTTTGCCTGCCACGGACCGGATGACGGGTCGCGGAAGGCTGATCTCCGGCTCGATACAAAAGGGGGGCTCTACGAAAAGACGGACAAGCATGAGCCGGCAGTTGTGCCTGGAGACCTCGAAGCGAGCGAGATCTGGTACCGAATCGTCACTTTGGATGAGGATGACATCATGCCGCCGCCGAAATCGAAGAAGATCCTGAAGCCGGAACAAAAGGAATTGATCAAAGAGTGGATTCTGGCGGGCGCGCCATGGCAGGGACATTGGTCTTTCCTTAAGCCAGAGCGTCCCACAGTTCCGGAAATCACGGGAACAGAATTCGAGATTCGCAATCCGATCGACGCCTTTGTTCTTTCAAAACTTAGGTTGGAAGAGCTCGTTCCCGCGCCTGAAGCAGATCGCCGTACAATGGCTCGGCGGCTTTCATTGGATCTCACCGGATTGCCTCCCACGCCTGACGAAGTGGAGGCATTCGTGGGCGATATATCCGTAAACGCCTATGAGAAGTATGTGGATCATCTTCTCAACTCCCCGCATTGGGGTGAACATAGAGCCCGCTATTGGCTCGACGCCGCGCGGTATGCGGATACGCACGGTTTGCATTTCGACAACTACCGCGAGATGTGGCCGTACCGAGATTGGGTGATTGGGGCGTTTAACCGAAACATGCCGTTCGATCAGTTCACGATCGAACAGATCGCGGGAGATTTGCTTGAGAATCCAAGCCAGGACCAGATTGTGGCCACTGGCTTCCAGCGATGCAATATGACCACCAATGAAGGGGGCACAATCGAGGATGAAAACCTGGCGAACTACGCAAACGATCGAGTGACGACCACCGGTTGGGTTTGGCTTGGATTAACGATGAATTGTACTGCTTGCCACGACCATAAGTTTGATCCGCTGACCATGAGGGATTTTTATTCGATGGCGGCGTTCTATCGGAACACCAAACAATCGGGGTTTGATCGCAATCGGCGTGAGAGCGATTTGTATGCGGTGGTTCCGCAGTCAAAAAGCGGCATGGATCGTTGGAAAGCGCTGCCGAGCGAAATTGAGGTTGCGCACGGTATTTACGAGAATCGCGAGCAGGAAGCGAACGCCGCGTTTACGAACTGGTTGTCCGGCGCGGAGACGGTCTTGAACGGAAGTCCCGCAACGTTTGCCAACCAGGAGTTGAGGATTCCCCTTATCGATAACACTCCCACAACTGTCTTCGGAGAGATCGAAAACGAGGAGCAGGAATTTCATTTTTCCGGAAAACTTGGATGGAGGAATGACGGACCGCTTGGTGGAGCGCCAATTCTATCAAAAGAACGGACGCTTGAGATCGGGGGTGTTGGCGATCTTGAGGCCAACGAACCGTTCTCGATGGGGGCGTGGGTCCGATTGCCGGAGGGCTTCAAAGGGCAGGGATCGCTCATGTCAAAAATGGAAGAGTCGAAACAGAGCGGGCGGGGTTGGGATTTTTTCGTTCGGGAGCGGGATTTTGGTCTCAGTTTGGCGCATCGTCCACGGTCTAACACTCTTCGAGTGCGGGCTAGCGAAGCTGTGATGAAAGCGGGTGTTTGGCAGCACCTGTTCGTAACGTACGGGGGAACCCGGTACGCGCAAGACGTCAAGCTTTACCTTGACGGCGAGGAAGTGAAGGTAAATCGCGAAAGTGATCGTTTGGAACATTCCATTCGAACTGATGTTCCACTAAAGATTGGGGGACAATTAGAGGAAAATCGGCTCGACGGTGTCGCGATTCAAGATTTGCGGATCTATCGACGGCAGTTGGGCGCTCCCGAGATTCAAGCGCTCGCGGCAGCTCCGCGTTTAAACGAGCTCCTGTCGCGGGCAAGAAACGAGGGTCTCGAAAGCACGAACAACGCGTCACGAGAGGTTCTTCGGGGATATTTTAAGGTCGCGCAGGGCGGAGGTTGGAGGAACGCGTACGATCAACTTGGTGCATTGGAATTGGAGCGGCAGTTGATACGGGGACGCAGTCCCGTGACTTTAGTGCAGCGTGAAAAGACGGATACGGAGCCGATGGCAAATATTCTGTTTCGCGGGCAGTACGACCAGCCAAGAGAGAAAGTATCTCCCGCAGCAATTGCGGCCTTGCATCCGATGCCGGCGAATGCTCCCAAGAACCGGCTCGGGCTTGCGCGATGGCTTGTGTCTCCGGAGAATCCCCTGACTGCGCGGGTGAGCGTGAACCGTTTTTGGCAGGAGATCTTTGGCGTTGGGATCGTGATGAGCGTGGATGATTTTGGTGCCATGGGAGAACGTCCTGTCAATCCGGAATTGCTGGACTGGCTTGCGTGCGAATTCCTCGAAAGCGGCTGGAATGTGAAGCATCTGTTTAAGCTGATCGTGATGTCCTCAACCTATCGCCAGGGTGCCGGGACGACCGCCGAAAAGCTCGATAAAGATCCCGAGAACCGTCTTCTGAGCCGTGGGCCGCGATTTCGCATGGATGCGGAGATGATCCGCGACTACGCTCTGGCAGCAAGCGGGTTGCTTGCTCGGACGGTTGGAGGTCCGAGCGTAAAACCATATCAGCCGCCGGGTGTGTGGGAGGCTGTCGCGATGCCCGAAAGCAATACCGGCAACTATACGCCCGATAGCGGCGAGGGTTTGTATCGGAGGAGCCTTTACACCTTTTGGAAGCGCGCGGCTCCACCGGCGATGATGGATCTTTTTAACGCTCCGAGCCGGGAGACTTGCACGGTTCGACGCGAGCGAACGAATACGCCATTGCAGGCGCTGGCGACCCTGAATGATCCCGAGTTCATCAAGGCTGCCCGTCATTTGGCTGGGATGGCACTTGTGGCGGGGAACGACGACGCGGCGCTAGATTTTGTCGCGAAACGGTTGCTTTCTCGATCTCTGGCGCCCGATGAGCGTGTCATTGTGAAAGAGACATTGGATAGCATGAGATCGTTTTACGTGAATGATCCGGACAGCGCAAAGGCGCTTCTGGCTCTGGGAGAGATGAGATCTTCGGTTCGCGTAACGGAGCCGCAACTGGCGGCGATGACAATGGTTGTGAATCAATTGATGAATTTGGATGAGGTGTTGAACAAATAAGACGTTATGAGCTTATTGAATGAATACGTCCGGCATGAGACACGACGGCAGTTTTTCGCTCGGGGAAAGAGTGCTTTGGGGTATGCCGCGCTGGGAACACTCCTGCGAAATAATCCACGACTCTTAGGGAAGGAGTCCGACTCCGAACAACCGGCGCTTCCGCATTTCGCGGCGAAAGCGAAGCGAATTATTTATCTGCACATGGTGGGGGGGCCATCCCAAATGGATCTTTACGATTACAAGCCCGCGATGGCGAATTGGTACGACAAGGATCTTCCGGATTCGGTCCGAATGGGGCAACGGCTGACCACGATGACTTCCGGGCAAAACCGGTTCCCGGTGGCACCCTCAAAATACAATTTCAATCAGGCCGGCAAAAGCGGATTGTGGATGAATTCTGAACTTCTCCCCTGGACCGCAAAGTGCGTGGATGACATGGCGTTTATTCGTTCAATGCACACGGAGGCGATCAATCACGAACCCGCAATTACGCACATGCAGACTGGGAGCATGATTTCTGGGAGACCGTGCATCGGTTCGTGGGTGAGTTACGGACTCGGGTCGATGAACGAGGATCTTCCGACCTTCGTTGTGCTTGTGGCAGAGCCCTCGAACAAAGAGCAGATTCAGGCGATCAGCGCGCGGCTCTGGTCGAGTGGATTCCTCTCCGGCAAACATGCGGGCGTCTCGTTTCGGAGCCAGGGCGATCCGATCCTTTTTGTCAAGAATCCGGATGGTGTGCCCGCGGATCTGCGCCGGCGCCAGCTCGACGGATTGAGAGCGCTGAACGAGATTGCATACCGCAAGGTGGGTGATCCTGAGATTCACACCCGAATTGAACAGTTTGAAATGGCGTTCCGAATGCAGGCAAGTGTTCCGGAACTGATGAGTGTTCAAAGTGAACCAGAATCCACCTACGCCCTTTATGGGGACGAAGCAAGGAAGCCCGGGACATTTGCCTACACTTGCCTGGTGGCGCGCCGCTTGATTGAACGCGGCGTCCGTTTCGTTCAGGTTTACCACAACAATTGGGACCACCATTCCAATGTTGCGGGCCGTCTCCCGTCGCAATGCAAGGACGTGGATCAACCCACATACGGGCTTATTCAAGACTTGAAATCGAGGGGGATGTTCGATGACACGCTGATCATATGGGGAGGCGAGTTCGGGAGAACCATTTACAGTCAGGGTGGCGTTTCAAAGGAGAATTACGGGCGTGATCATCATCCCCGCTGTTTTACAATGTGGCTCGCCGGAGGAGGAATCAAAGGTGGAACAGTCCACGGCCAGACTGATGAATTTAGTTACAACATAATCGAGGATCCGGTTCATGTCCGCGACCTTCACGCGACGGTGTTGCATCTTCTCGGAATGGATTCGCAGCGGTTCTCGGTTAAATGGCAGGGGCTGGACATGCGTCTCACCGGTGTGGACGCCGAGGCGCGGGTAATCCGTCCGTTGCTGGCTTAGCGCCGCAACGACACTTCGGCGTAACTGCCGACTGGAGTCTGCCCGGAGCACAGGAAATCCAGTTTGCGGACTACGATGCGGGATAGAGGGCTGCCTCCATCAACTCGCGACGAACCGCTACCCTTTCCTCGCGGTTGATTTTCAGCAGCGCTATCGTCACTTGGCCAATTGCGGTCATTCCGACCAGTTCGGCTCCATTCCATCGGAAATGCTCTGCCCATCGATCCGTTCGTGGATTGAACAGCCGTTCGAGTCTCCCGGTCGTTGCATCGAGACCGGCGAGGTCGGAGCCTTTGTGGGCGTTGCAGTCGGCGCAAGACCAAGCCAGGTTTTCCAGAACTGTTGGTCCGCGATGCTTTAGCGCGATGACGTGATCCTGCTGAAAGCGAAGCGTCGCAAACCGCTCGGGCTGGTGGCAATACTCGCACCGCGCTTCCGCGCGGTGGCGGAGTGCCTTTCGGATGGCGGTGTCCATTTACACCGTCGTTCGGCCAAGTTCGCGTAATGCCCGCGCTCGCATCAGATCGAGGAAGTTCCCTACCCGAAGGTATTTTTCGAGCTCGGCACGTTCCTGGTCAGAGATCGCGGCGTTGCGGTTTTTCTCCAAAAGGCAGTCCACTCGGTCCAGATCGCGCTCCGGCAGCGCCAGCTTGCTGAGCACCTTCGCGAGCTGACGCCAGTGGGTCTGACCAATGGTTTCGATTGCGTGTGAAAGAATCTCGCCCTCTGTCACTGTCGCCTTTTCAGTGCTCATGCGGCTATTCTACGAGAACTGATTGGAAAGGCAAGAGGTCCAACCGAATCGAGCGCCAGGGAAATAACACGAGGCATGATTCGCCGTCTAACGCCGGTGCAGTGGGTGGGCCTATTGACCGCAACGTGCCGAGGCCGAAGAATGTCACAGCAAAGCCTCTAGGATGGCTTGCCGAGCTTCAGACTGTTCTCCAAGGATGGTCAAATATCTGCTGCCAATCGTATTGGTAAGTAGGCAGTAGCGTGCTCTGATAATCTGCCAACAGAATCAAACGATATTTCAAACAAAGCTCCTGCAACGTCTCGATGGCCTTGTTGGCTTCTTTGAATGTCGGCCAAGTCTGTAGCTTGCGATTGTCGCGATGGGCAATCCTCTTGTCTCCAAAATCCTGACAACTCTTTGCCGATGTTCTCAGTGCGTTAAGGTCTTGTTCCACTTGAATTTTTGAGACGTGAGAGTCGCCAGGTTTCTCGCAGAAGCGATCAAAGTGGGTATCAGCGAAATGGGTCTTTTCAGGGTCTGTGTACAAGCCTCGGTAGTATGCGCGCGAAATTTTCGCTGGCTCTTGAGCTATTTCGCCGAGGAGTTGAGCTAAAGTAATGCTGCCTTTTTGGGGCTTTGCGTGCCGACGTATTCCCATCACGGCATACGCCACATAGGTGTCACCCATGTATTGATAAAAAGCCGATGGTTTCTGGATTTTCGGATTCGCCCGTATGAGTTTTTGGACAGACCAGAAAATGTCTTTGGCAATGACCAATGCCTGAACTTCGGCCCCGATGACGTCAAGCCAGCGAATCCACTTTGCTAGTTTGGGCTCCAATTTCGGCATGGGAAACAATAAGGCAGCAGATCGGCGTGATGGCGTTACTGCGTTGCCGCCCGATAAAAGCGAAAGAGCAGATTCGTTGCGACAGGGTCAGTCAACTGGACCGTGCCGTAAATGTTCGTCACCGTACCCGCTGTAATCCAGTCGGCTAAAATCGTTGATCCCAAAACTGTGTACGGAGTTCCGAACTCGCCGAGTAGAGTCAGACGGAAGCCGTCTTCGGTTAATCCTTCAAGCGGTGTGCCGACTCGCAACGCGGGTCGTTTCGTGAAATCTGCGTTGATGACATTGTTTTGATCCATCGTTATGACGACTTGATTATTGTTCCCGCCAGCGCTGCTCCAGCCGATGAAATCTTGCGCCGCATCTGGCACTGCTGTCAGCGTTACGATCTCTCCGCTGTTGAAACGATATGCTCGCGGACTGATCTCAACTCGGCCTCGCCCGTTCTCAACCACAGTCAATGCGAACTGTCCGCCACTCAACGCGCCAAGCTGATACGAGATGTTCTGATTCGGATTCGTCACTACGAGGCTGAGAGGATTGTTCGTGCCGCTGGCGTCGCCGCTCCAAGCGGAGAAATAAGTTCCGGCAGGTGGCAACGCTGTGAATTTGGCGAGCGTCCCGTATGGGTAAAAGTCTGACTGCGGATACACGGAAATCAGTGCTGCGTTGGCGAGTGAGGTTCCAAAAACTGCTTGCACATACTTGTCGCGCGTAACTTTGACGCTTATTGACTCGTTTGTTCCACTTGCATCACCGAGCCAGTACAAGAATCTCCAACCGAGCGAGGGCGTCGCCGTAACAGACACCCAAGAATTGCTGAGGTAAGGTGGGCTGGGCGGGTCAACCGTCACTGTTCCGCCTCCGAGCGTTGTGGCTGCTAAAGTCGGCGAGATTTTCCCGGCTCGCATGTAGAAGTCCGGCCCTATGCCACTACCATTTCCCGCTGGGGCTGCCGGATGGCCCGGTGGAGAACCTGCAAGTCCCCCAATTGCCTGATTGCCTGCAATCAAACAATTCAGAATCACCACTGTTCCGTCGTTGACAAAAACCCCGCCGCCGATGCCGGCCCCGCCACCGCCGGGGTTGTAGCCACTCTGGTACGTGCCACCAGCGCCGCCGCCAAAACCGCCCGCGCCTGCGAGTGCGAATTGACCGGCGGCCCCGCCACCGCCTCCACCAAATCCACCATTGCCAGCGTTCGACGTGTTGGCCACGGCTCCACCACCACCGCTACCAAAACCACCAGTCACACTTCCACAACCGTGACTTGGTCCTCCACCACATCCGTTCCCGCTGCCATTTATCGAACTTCCTCCATTTCCCCCGGTTGCGCTGTTACTCGTGAAACCGCAGCCATTGATGACGAGTGTACCGGACATGCTGAATAGGGATCCGCCCAATCCCGCACCGCCTCCGCCTGCGGCGGTATTGAATGAACTACCAAAACCGTTTTCTCCAACGACGCGATTCCCGGTAAATGTTGAATCGGTAATCAGCAAATCACCCGAACTGAAGACTGCGCCACCGAAGCCCCCGAAGGTCTGATTATTTGTGAATACGCA
>JAQBVM010000289.1 GCA_027623095.1 Verrucomicrobiota bacterium | reverse complement strand
GCCTGGTCGATGAGCGCCACGATGCGCATTTCGTGTTGGCAGTGGGGGCAGAGCAACGGGTCGGCAGAATCAGGCTGGAGGCCGGAGGCCGGAGGCATCTACTGCTTTCGCAATGCTCTCAGCAGCCCGTTGAGCACTTTGCAGGTCTCGGCCGATCTGTTTGCCAAGTCATCGTGTGCGTCCTCTGGCAGGAATCCCAGCCGGTGGGCAAGACTGATCTGATACTCCGCTTCGCGTGCGGAACCGTAGGCCATGTCGAGGAAATGGACATACTCGGCCTCCGAAAACCGCGCACATCCCTCCACGATGTTCGACGCAATGGACACCACCGCACGCCGAAGCTGCGATGTCAGTCCGAACATTTCTTCACGGGGAAACCCACCGGTCGCCTTGTAGACGGTCAGTGCGAGGTTATCAGCCAACTCGAACGCTCTCAGCTTTGTGTGATCTCTCATAGCCACACCTTCCTACAGCCTCCAGTCTCCGGCCTCCAGCCTGTTCAGAGGTCAGCCGCTCCATGTCTTCGCGGTTTCCGGGAGGCACGCGCTGGCTGCGGTGGATGTTGAACCCCGAATGCTTCCAACCGCGCAGCATCTGGACGCGCTCGGGCGGCAGGAGGCCCTCCTTGACCAGAAACGTGATGACCCGCGCGCGGAAGAGTTCCTCCAGCGGGGCGAGGCTCACATCGGGCATCACATAGAAAAGCCCGCCTTGCGTGAAGAGCCCGTCGGCGGCCAGCGCGTGGAGGTGGGGGTGGAAGTCGAGGTATTCGCCGAAGGTATGGATGGCCATCACGACGCCCGTGACACCCTCGGGCAGGCCGAGCGTCGTGCGCTGGAACTCGGCCAGGCAGGCGTGGGCGATGCGACAGAGTTCCTTGATGAGACCGCGATGAAACCGGAAGTAGGGGCGCAGCATCTTGGGGATCGTGAACGTCAAATGCCGGTGCGGCAAGGGCGCCAGGACGGTTTCGGCCGGCAGCGCGCCGAAGAGCTGCACCTTCTTCTGGTGGCAGGAGGGGCAAAACCACCGACCCTTGCACGAGAACGCCGGCAGGTAATCATGGGCGCAGTGGTCGCAGCGCACGCGGGCGAAACCCTTGGCGAAATCCCCGCAGCCCATGAACTTCTCCACGACCTCCGGGATGATCGGGCGCAGGAAGCCGTACTCCCGCTCGTAGACCTCGGGGTAGATCTCCAGGAACGTGTCGAAGTGCGCGTCCAGGCACCGCCTTTGGCAGGCTGGAGGCTGGAGACCGTAGGCTGGAGGTAAGAAAAGACATCAGATCAGCTATCTCTCTGGCCTCCGGCCTCCAGTCTCCGGCCTCCAGCCTGATGCTGCCCGCCTCCCGCCCCCAGTACTACCGCATCAAGCGCATCGTGGACATGGTGCGCGAGGGCTCCGAAGGGGGCTATTTGCCCAACCGGGGCGACTTTCGCCGGGAGCTGGAGGTCAGCCCGCGCACGCTGGCCCGCGACCTCGACTTCCTGCGCGACGAAGAGCGGGCTCCCATCGAGTACGACGCCAAGGCACACGGCTACCGACTCACCGACGAGAGCTACCGGCTGCCGCCGGTGCGCATCAGCCGCAAGGAGGCCTTCGGCTTCGCCCTGGCGCGCAAGCTCCTGGCCGCCTTCGAAGGCACGCCGAAAATAAAGCCGCTTCGCGGATTGATTTGATAGGATGCGGTCTTTTTTCCAACTTCTGTGTTACTCATTGGTCACGAATCTCGATTCGCTCCCGCTTCGCGCCTTGACTTTGAAAAAACTCCGCATCTCATAAAATACATTCTGCTTGGCGGACTACACTAAATCATGAGATGGATCCAAAAATGGCAGCGTGATAAAAAGAAGGGTGTGGACTCGCGCGTCGCAACCAAGAGCAAATTGCTGCGAGCAATCCCGTTCTGGATGGCCTTGGTGATCCCCGGGTTCGCCGGGGACTGGCCGCAATGGCTCGGACCACAGCGCGACGCCGTGTGGCGCGAGACGGGTATCATGGAATCTTTCCCCGCAGGCGGCCCTCCTTTGCGGTGGGAGACCTCGATCGGTCCCGGCTATTCCGGTCCGGCGGTCGCGGATGGAAGGGTGTTCGTCATGGATCGGGTAAAGGCCGAGGCCGATCCCGTCAAGGCCGAGCTCCTGAACAAGGCGGACTCACCGATCAACGCCAACTTCGAACGTCGGCTGTTACCGGGCACGGAGCGGGTGGTTTGCCTTGATGAAACCGACGGCAAGATTCTTTGGACGCACGAATACGACTGCCCCTACACGACCGCGGGTGACTACGCCATCGGTCCTCGCGTCACGCCGACGGTGAATGACGGACGCGTTTACACGCTGGGCGCGGAAGGTCATCTCCTCTGCCTCGACGCCAAAACCGGCAAAGTGATCTGGGCGCGTGATTTTCAAGAGGACTTCGGAATCAAAGTGCCCATGTGGGGTTTCGCGGCGCATCCGCTGATTGACGGTGACCGGTTGATCTGCGTCGCGGGCGGCCAGGGCACAACTGCGGTGGCGTTCGATCGGAAGACGGGACGCGAACTGTGGCGAGCGCTCGACTCCACGGTGCCCGGTTATTGTCCGCCCACCCTGCTCAACATTAGCGGCAAACGTCAGCTCATCATCTGGCACGGCGAAGCGATCAACGCGCTCAACCCGGAAACTGGCGCTGTCTATTGGAGGGTGCCACTCCAGCCCACGTTCGGCATGGCCATCGCACCGCCGGTCGCCGAGGGGAATTCCATTTTCATCATGAGCTACAGCCGCAAGTCGTGGTGTCTGCGCGTGGCGGAGGACGGTTTGTCCGCCGAGGTGGCCTGGCAGGGTAACCCCCGCCGTGGCATCGATGGCGCGATGAACCGGCCGGTTATTCAGGACGGCCGCATCTATGGCTGCGGACACAACGGTCGGTTCCTCTGCGCCCGGCTCGACGATGGCGAGTGGCTCTGGAACACCTACCAGCCGTCGACGGGCGAGCGTCCCGCGAGTTGGGCGAACGTCTTCATGGTGCAGCACCGCGACCGGTTCTTCCTCGCGAACGATCTCGGCGATCTGATCATCGCGAAACTGAGTCCCACCGGTTACACCGAACTCAGCCGCGCGCATCTGATCGATCCGACGCACAAGGTTTGGGGTCGTCAGTTGGTCTGGTCGCATCCGGCCTTCGCCAACCGCCATGTCGTTCTTCGCAATGACGCGGAGATCCGATCCTATTCTCTCGCGGCTTCGGGACGATGACGATCCCTTCAAATTATCCAATGAAACCACCCGCGCGAATCGCACCGATCGTCCTTGCGTCTTTCAGCCTCGCCCCGATCGCTGCGCCCCCGGTGTTCGCCGCCGACCCGTTCCAGGACGTGACCGACAACGTCGGCCTCCAGGGAGTGGGCGGGGGGCACGCGGCGTGGGGAGACTTTGACAACGACGGCTCCATGGACATCCTCAACGGCGGGCGGCTGTTCAGGAACCCCGGCGGTCAGAACCGCTGGCTGAAGGTCCGGCTGTCGGGCCGCGGCAAGGTGAACCGGTCGGCGTTCGGCAGCCAGGTGCGCATCCGTCTGGGCGACGCAACGCTGACCCGCCAGGTGGAGAGCGCCACCGGCCAGGGGAACCAGAACGACCTGACACTGCACTTCGGATTGGGCACGCACGCCGAGGATGTCGACCTGGAAGTCCGTTGGCCGGACGGATCAAGGCAACGGGTGAAGCATGTCAAGGCGAACTCGGTCGTGCGTGTGGCGAAGGAGTAAGTGGCAGCCCGCACAGATCCTTCGCGAGACGCGCCTTACGCTGCTTTTTATCCGGCCCGTGGCAATGGAAGGCCGCACTTGGGTCGTAAGCCGAGGCCATATCAAGACCAGGGCCGGGATGTGCCAGATGATTACAAAGCCAGCAAAGTGCTGGAGATTGGAAGTTTAAACCGACAGTTTGGACTTCAAATTTCGCATTAGCGCTGTGTTTGCTCCTTGGCAGCCGCTCCTCTATGATGAACGCTTCACGGGTAACAGGAAACGAGATCATCATGCGAACAGGCAATACACAATCGGGTAGGCAAAAAGGAAACCGGACCCCACTTTTCGTCATGGCCATGTCGATGGCGTTTCTAGGCCCTCATCACAATACGGTCGAGGCGGCCAGTAACAGCAACGCATCCCACGACCTTGACCGAGGAATGGTAGGCCGCTGGACATTCGATGAAGGCAAAGGATCGGTCGCACACGATGTCTCGGGTCGATCCAACCATGGCACGGTCATGGGCGGCGCGAAACGGACTGAGGGCAGAATCGGTGGCGCGCTGGAGCTCGATGGAACGGATGACTACGTGTCGATTCCGAACGAGAGCAGCTTCGACATCGCGGATGACATCACCGTGTCGGCCTGGATACGTGTCGAGTCTTTCACAGAAGAATGGCAGGCTATTGTAACCAAGGGGGATCGCGCCTGGAGATTGCACCGGGCAAACGATACGGAGAGCGTGGGGTTTGCCTGCTCGGATCTCTCGCGTTCGCAGGTAGGGGATCTCTACGGGAAAAAGGTCGTCGCCGACGGCCAGTGGCACCACGTCGCCGGAGTTCTCAACGGGACGAAGTCATCCATCTACGTGGATGGTGAGCTCGACGCTTCGATGGCGTCCTCGCCTGCCATTAGCGTCAACGATTACTCGGTGCTCATCGGCGCGAACGCGCAGGTCGCGGGAAGGCTCTTTCGCGGGTTGATTGACGATGTCCGCATCTACGACCGGGCTCTCTCCGCTGATGAATTGCGGGCGCTGGCCAAAGGGGACGGAGCTGCTGTGCCGGCCCGCCGAAGCTCGGAGAGCGAAGGAGGGCTTCCGCTGACCAAGATTGTTCCGCCCAAACCTGATGCCACCCCGGCTCCGCCCCCGAGTCTCGATGTGGAAGGGTTCCAGAAGATCTTCGACGGAAAAACGCTGGCGGGCTGGAATGCGCTTAACATGAGTTATTGGTCTATCAAGGACGACGCGATTACTGGCCAGTCGACGGCAAAGAATCCCTGCAAGTCAAATCAGTTCATCGTCTGGCAAGGCGGTGACGTTGCCGACTTTGAGATCAGGCTCAAATTCCGTGTCAGCGGCAATGGCTGCAATTCCGGGGTCCAATTTCGGAGCAAGATCAGACCTGACGGACTAGCGGTCGGTTATCAGGCGGACATCTACCAGAGCGGCGGCTATTTGGGCGGCGTGTGCGACGAACTCCACAATCGCAAGGGCCCCGAGTTGCTCACCGCCAACGGAAGTAGGACGGTGATCGATAAGAATGGCAAGCGCACCGCCACCAAGCTGGAGGGCAATGCCGTGATGAAACAGGGGGAGTGGAACGACTATCACATTATCGCGAAGGGACAGCGCGTGATCCTGAGCATCAACGGCGTCACGTGCTCCGAACTGATTGACGAGGAAGAGGGACACTACGATTTGAAGGGTCTTCTTGGCCTGCAGCTGCGCGCCGGAGAACCGATGATCGTGCAGTTCAAGGATATCTACCTCAAGCAGTTCAAGGTGGAGTAGGTTCAATAGGTTTTATTGAGTTGCCTTTTGGGGCGACGGAGGACGGAGAGGATGGCTGAGCGAGCCCAAGCCCGCGGAGCGCGGCGAACCTGAAACCGCCGGTTCAACGGGCGCCACGTTCGCCTTGAGCCTTGAACAGGTCACGGTTGCGGGCCACTTCCTCCGCGGAAGGCGCCCAGACGCGCACCCTGGCGAACATCCCGCTGTCGTTAAAGGAGCCAAATCCCAGGTAGCCAGCTCCGAAGGAGGCATCGTCGGCCAGCATTGCAGGTGTCGTCATGTCATCGAACCACACCGATATCTTGGTCCCAATGCGCTGGACCCGGACGCGATGCCATTGGTTCTGGCCCCATTTGCTGCCGACGGTGGTCTTGGTCGAGATTTTGGTGAAGGGCTTCCCATCGACGATGAAGATCTGGTTCGCCTCAGGGTCGGTTTTGCTGGCGAAGTGCACGTAATAATATCGGCCCGAATCCTGGAACCCGAAGAACAGGCAAAGGTCCCGGTGCCCGTAGTCGCGTCCCGTCTGCATCAGTTCGGCTTCGAGGAGGAAATCGCCGAAGCGTCGGGTCGTGAGCAGCGCGATGCTGCTTGGGGAGCGGACCTTGGACGCGTAGCGGCTGTTTCCGACAAGTTCGAGGGCGGCTCGGCCCGCGTTCGTGTTCCGCCGCCAGGCTTTGGCGTCGGTGAAATCCAGTTGCTGGAGGATTCCGTCGTCGCCGAAGTCCGGCTCCCATTGAAGGGAAAATCCCTCGGGGACATGTCTGGGGTTGTCGTTGTCGGCGCCCTGCGCGTGATAGCTGCTGCTCACGAAGAGCGCAGCCAGTGCGAACCATTGGATTGAATTCATGGCAATCTCGCTTTGGATTTTTGAGAGGATGGCTGGAGCATTGCAGTCCTGAAGCATCGCGGTCAACTCTTCACGCTTGGATCAGGCCAGCACCGCCTGCACCACCTGGCCGTGGACATCGGTCAGCCGAATATCGCGGCCGCCGAAGCGGTACGTGAGCTTCTCGTGATCCATGCCCAGCAGGTGAAGGACGGTCGCCCACAGGTCATAGACCGTGCAGACATCCTCCACCGCATGGTAGCCGAGTTCATCCGTCGCTCCGTGGGCGGTGCCGCCCTTGATGCCGCCGCCGGCCAGCCAGACGCTGAACCCGAAGGGATTGTGATCGCGTCCGTCGGTCGATTGCGCAAACGGCGTCCGGCCGAATTCCCCGGCCCAGACGATGAGCGTCTCGTCGAACAGGCCGCGCGCCTTCAGATCGTGAATCAGACCGGCGATTGGCTGGTCCACCTGAAACGCCATCTCGGAATGGCCGGCTTTCAGCACGCCGTGCTGATCCCACGGGTTGCCAATCTGGCCGAGATCCGCTGGGCGCGGCAGACAGGTGAGTTCGATGAACCGCACACCGCGCTCGACAAGTCGGCGGGCGAGCAGGCATTGCCGGGCGTATTCCGCCTTCTCCTTCACCGGTGAGTCCAGGCCGTAGAGCTTCTTCGTGGCCTCGCTTTCACCCCGCAGATCGACGAGGTCCGGCACCGCGGACTGCATGCGGTAGGCGATCTCGTAATTCTGAATGGCGGATTCAACCTGCCCGTCGCCTTGCAGCCGAGCGAGGTGGCCGCGGTCGAGGCGTTCCACAAACCGCAGTCGTTTGCGTTGCAGTCCATCAGCCTCGCGCGGCGTGATGTTGGCGAGCGGTTCCTTCTGGGTCGGGTCGATGAAGGACGCCTGGTGCACCGCCGGGAGAAAGCCGTTGCCGAAAATGTTCACGCCGCCCAACGGGGCACCGCCGCTGGCCAGCACCACAAAGCCCGGCAGGTTTTGATTCTCGCTGCCCAGGCCGTAACTCGTCCACGCGCCCGCGCTGGGAAATCCGGCCAGCGAGAAGCCGGTGTGGATGAAATAATTCCCCTGGGCGTGTTCGTTCGCCACGCTGGTCATCGATCGGATGACCGCGAGGTCGTCCGCGCACGCGCCGATGTGGGGGAACAGATCGCTGACCGGAAGTCCGGACTGGCCGCGGTTCCGAAACTCCCACGGACTGGCCATGATGTTGCCGTTCTCATTGAACATGGTGGGCCGCACCGGCACGGGCATCGGCTTGCCGTGATCCCGCTTCAAGCGCGGCTTCGGATCGAAGGTGTCCACGTGCGACACGCCGCCCGACATGAAACAGAAGATGACGCTCTTCACCTTCGGGGGGAAATGCGGCGGGCGCGGGGCGAAGGGATTGGGATTCGCCGGCACGGCCGCCGCCGCACCGAGAGCCTTACCACCGCCCATCAGACCGGACAACGCCACCAAGCCGAAGCCGGTCGAGCACTTCGCGAGCATGTCGCGCCGGGAAATTAGCTCCGCACGGCGCCTGGCGAGTCGGGAGGGATTAATCGACATAGATGAATTCCTTCAGGCAAAAAAGTGATTGGGCGAAATCCTGCCAGACGCGTTCGCTCTTCTCGAGGTCGCCCGGCGGGATTGAGTGTTCCGCCGCCAGTTCACGTAGAAATTCCCGGCTGGCGGCCAAATCCTCCGCCGTGGCTGCGCGCCCGAGCGCCCGGACGAACATGGCCCGCACCCGCTCGTCGCGGCCGCGGCCGTCCGTCACCAGCGCTTTCGCCCACTTGGCGGATTGGTCGATCACGAACGGATCGTTCAACAGGGTGAGCGACTGCGCGGGCACGTTGGTGACGTCGCGTTTACCGCGCGTGCTCATGGGCTTGGGCGCGTCGAAGGCTTCGAGAAACGGATTGTGCGCGTTGCGCCGGATGCGCTGGTAAACACTGCGGCGGCGTTCGCCGTCGAGCGGTCCCTTGGGCCCGCCCCCTTCCGTCTTGGCCACGTAATACACGTTCACCCCCGGCCCGTGCATCTTCAGGTCCAGTTGACCGGACACAGCGAGCACGGCATCGCGGATGGCTTCGGCCTCCAGGCGGCGCACGCGGGCGTGGGAAAGCAGTTCGTTGCCAGGATCGATCCGTCGCGCGTCGGGGGAAGCCAGTGCGCTCTGCTGAAAGGCTCGAGAGGTTACCAGGAACCGGATCGTTTCCTTGATCGACCAACCGTGCTCGACGAAACGCGTCGCGAGATAGTCGAGCAACTCCGGATGCGTTGGCTTTTCACCGAGCCGACCGAAGTTATCCACCGTACCGACCAAGCCGCGTCCGAAGAGATAGTGCCAAAGGCGGTTGACCATGACCCGGGCCGTCAGGGGATTGGAAGGGCTCGCAACTTTGTCGGCCAGTTCCAGCCGGCCGCTCAACTCCGTTGGGAACGGTCGATCGTCGAACATTTCGAGGAACCGGCGCGGGACCGCTTCACCTGGCTGGGTAATCTGGCCCCGCACGAACAAAGGCTGGTCGAACGCGAGAGCCTCATGCACACCCGGTGCACGGCGTGGGACAGGAATCTCCGATTCCAGCCGGCGATACGTGGCCACGGACTCTTGCAGTCGAGCGAGACGCGGCAGCGAGGCGGGCAGCAAATCCCGGCGGATAAAGTAATCGAGGAACGCCAGTTCCTCGTCGCTCAGCTTTCCCTCGCGCCAGTGTTGGACGGCAGCCGTCAAGCGCCGGCCGTAGAGGTCGGCCAACTCGGCCACCGACCCGGGCGCATCGCCTGCCAGCAGCACGGCCGCGGGCACGAGGAGTTCCTTGGGCGGCTGGGAACCGTGGTGAAAAATCACCTCGGCCGCCCCGAAGTAAGCGCGACCTCCTTCGGCAGAACCCGAGTTCGGGGAATCATCGGCGGTGACAAATTCAAAATAGACGTGGGCGCCCTTGCGATAGGCGGTGTCGAGACGAAACCACTTCATCTCGTCGCCACTCAAATTCACGGCCGGATAAAGACCACCACCTCCGATGGCGTAGTTCTCGACGACGAGCCGTGCCATGCTGCG
>JAQBVM010000288.1 GCA_027623095.1 Verrucomicrobiota bacterium | reverse complement strand
GACGCTCTTTTGGCGGAAGCCCGGGCCGGACGCCTTCGCGAGTCGGCGATGCTTGAGGCGCAGGCGCGGCGCATGTTACGCGACCCTCGGGCCCGCGAGCTCAGCGAAGGCTTCGCGACGCAGTGGTTGCGCTTAGATCAACTCTCGACGGCCAAGCCCGACACCGACCTGTTCGAAGAGTTTTACTCGGGCCCGCTGGGCAAGAATACCTTGCATGGGGCTATGCTCGTCGAAGCTCTCTTGCTTTTCGAAACCGTGATGGTCGAGGATCGCAGCATCCTTGATTTCATCGGGGCGGATTACACTTGGCTCAATCCAAGACTCGAGGAGTTCTACGGTATGGTGCCTGCCGCCGTTGCTCCCCTCGCCCCGCCCCCGGGGGCAAGCAATCGGGAGATACGCGAAGCGGCTAACAAGGTGGCAAACACCTGGGTGCGCACCCCCCTGCCGGATCCCACGCGCGGCGGCTTCATCACGATGGCGGGGCCCCTTACCGTCACGTCGTTTCCCTTTCGGACTAGTCCGGTAAAACGCGGTGCCTGGCTGCTCGAGACTATCTTCAACCGTCCTCCCCAGGAGCCGGCCGTCGCCTTCGCGATTGAAAACGACACCAAGGAGGAAGCTGCGACGCAAAGCATCCGGGAGAAATTCGAAGCGCATCGGAACAAGGCCGCCTGCTACTCGTGCCACGTACGCCTCGATCCGCCGGGGTTCGCACTCGAACGATTCGACCCCATCGGGCGCTGGCGTGAGACCGATGGTGGCCAGCCCGTCGACGCGCGGGGGGAGTGGAACGGGGAAAGCTTTGATGGCCCGGCCGGCTATAAACAGGCGCTGATGCGCGCGCCAGGCGAGTTCACCCGAGGTTTTGTCGAGCACCTGCTCGGCTACGCGCTAGGGCGCAAGCTGGGCCTTTATGACCTCCCGGCGGTGGCGGAAATCGAACGCGCTGCCGCCACCGACGGACACCGGTTCAGCCAGATCGTGGTGGGCATTGTGCAATCCTATCCTTTCCGCCACACCCGCAATCTGGACGCAGGTGCGGACGGATCGTCTCAATGAGAAGACTTCACGTCCCTCCCCCGGCGGTATCCATAATCGCCCGACGCTGGGCCGCTGCGGCGCTGGTGGTCGGGGCTCTCATGTTGCCGCCGGTTGCAGCGGAGATTGTGTGGGACAAGAGTGTGAACGTCGCCCCGGCCCCAAATTTCTGGTATGGCCCCATCCTAGGCTCCGACACGCAGATCCTCGCCTTTGTCGAGAAGCAGGGCGTCGTGATGCCCTCCGGCCGGCTCGAAGTGCAGCGACTGAACCAGTGGGATGATATCGAGGGAATGGATACGCGTGAGCTCGGCGGGGCGCGGATCGACAGCCATATGGTCTACTTCGACAAGGCCACCAAGGGCCTAGGCCGTGTCACCCTCTCCGCCGAGGTGGAGTTTTCCGATCGGATTGTCGGTTTCGTGGCGGATGACCGTTTGTTCGCGGTGACCAACCCGTGGTTTGCGCCCAATCCGACGCATCAGGAGGCTCCCCGCTGGTCGCTGGAGGAGAAGAGCAGTGGGACACCCCTCGATGTGGTCACGCTGTTGAGCCCCACCCGCATCCGCCTGCAGTGGACCAACGAATCGGCCACGGACGCGCTGCGGGTCTTCACGTCCCGCGATGCGCTGCCCGCATCGGCGTTGCAGGTGACCGCATCCGGGATCACCGGCGCTGCCCAGGCCCGGCTTCTTTTCGTCGGCAGCAGCAGTGCCTATTGGAACGACCTGCCGCGTGAAGTGGCCAAGGCGGTGGACTATCAGCTGGCGATGCATCCGAACGTCCCGGTGGTGCCGGAGATCGTCGGCCGCAGTGGCAGCGACATCCGGGTCTACCTGGAACCAGACTTTGCTCGTTATGAGTACGGTGTGGAAGTCGGACAGACTTTCCTCGACAAACTCCGCGTCGAACGCCCGGAGCTGGTGGTTTTGATGACTGTCGCTCGATTTATCATGGGGGACAATGATCCTACGGGCACGGGCGATCTGCATCGCGCTGCGATCACGCGTTACTGTGCGGAGATTCGGGCGGGCGGGGGCGAACCGGTGTTCTACGAGGTGGGGTGGGGACGCGGTGAGCGTGAGACCGAGGGACGCGAGCGGATCTTCGAACTCGCGGTGGCGAACCGCATCCGGCACTTCTCCCCATGCTCCTCGGCCTGGGCGCGGGTGTATGCCGAGCGGCCTGACCTGCGTTTGCAGCATCCCAAGGACAGCGTTCATCCCGGAGACCTCGGACACTATCTCAACGTCGCTTGCTTCTACGCTGCTCTGACGCAAGAGTCGCCCGTCGGGCGGTTACCTCGCACGTTCTGGGTCTGGCCGCACGGGTTGGCCAAGCCCGAGACCGCCGCCGAACGCGCCGCCGAGGCCGCCCGCATCGCGGCTTTCCAGCCGGACGCCTATCAGTCGCGGCTTCCGAAGTCCATGCACGGACACATGTCGATGAACCTCACGGCTACGGTCGACGTTGAAACCGCGCGCTACCTCGAGACCGTCGCTTGGGAAACGTGGCAGGCTCTCGACCACAGACTGAAGAGGCGCTTAGCGGCAGAGCATTGATTCTAATCGCCCCAAGTCAGGCACGGCATCGGCCCGAAGGTTTAAGTGTCAGGGGGTCGCAGCCTTTACGCTGGACCAACTCCTTTTAGCCGCATCGCGGCAATGGAAAAAGCCACCCCTAGTAAAGTGGGGGTGAAAGAAAAAATCCAAACCTTCGGGTAAAAACCCGGTTCACTAAGCGATGGCCGAAAAGCCCCAATTCGAAAGTGCGAGCCAGTCGATCCAAATCGAATTTACCGACCAGCAGCTCAGCCCGCCTGCGGGGACCGCGAGGTTTTAGCCGTTTTTGCATCCAAGTGGCTGGCGGGAACTTGTCGCGCGTTGACTGCTGCACCCGGTGCCGACCTCCCCCAAGGGGCTGAGCCCGGTCACCAAAGCGCTCCGGTTGGTGCAGGGCCTGCGATGTGTGTGGCCAAACAGCTCCCCCACGTGGCTTACCGGCGCTGCGATCCGATGATGCCCGCCTTGCTCGGGATCAAGCGGGTGCTCAGCCAATCGACCCCTCGCGCGATTCTTCCAAGGCCTCACTAGGGCGGGCAAAATTCTGGCCTGCTTCCGACCGCAGTTCGCTTGGGCGATGCAGCAGCTACCGATCGAGCCCGGGGGCTATGCGTTGGATCGGGACTCGACGCGCCTACTGTACATCAACACCCGGCTAGATTTGACCCACCTTCGGCCGTATAAAAGTGACCTACCCATGCGAAAAATGAGCGGGGGTGATTGGTTATAGCGCGAGCACCTCCCTTCGTGGCGGATTGTGACAGGGCGATAGCACCGGGGAACGGGCCGGTGGAGCGTTTTTGCTTCATGCGGTGGGACTCGCCCCTGAGTTTACGGCGGTGGCCACCTAAATTGAGGGGCCAGCTTAACGATTTCAGTTCCATGTGGATTGTGAATTCCGCGAATGCTGGCAATCCAAGGGCAATACAGGATCTCATTTGAGAGTTCTTGAACAACATTAACCCCGACTATTGACACAATGAACCGAAAAACAAAATGCCCTCCAGCGTTACTCAGTTTTATCGCGGCCTTCCTGTTGCCCCACGGCAGCGGCGCGCAAGTCTCCCCCAGTACCGCACCAGAGTCTTCTGAAACCCCGATCACCCTCTCTCCGTTTATTGTTTTGGGTGACGACCAAGGCTACGTGGCTTCGACGACGCTGGCTGGCACCCGCTTGCGCACCGAACTGAGCGACATCGGAACTGCCGTCACTGTGCTGACAAAGGAATTCCTCGATGATCTTGGCGCCACCGATAACCAGAGCGCGCTGTCTTATGCGACAAACACCGAAGTCTATGGCGTAACCGGCAACTTCCAGAATACGCCCATCGGCGCCACCCAGGGACAACCGTCCGAAGTCGGCGCCCACTTCGCACCTAACTCCCAGACGCGCGTGCGAGGTTTGACCAACGCTGATAATGCTCTTAATTACTTTCGCACCAACGTCGCTTGGGAGGGCTACAATGTGTCGCGTATTGACCTGCTCCGTGGCCCCAACAGCATTCTGTTCGGACTGGGCAGCCCGGGTGGCGTCGTCAACGCCAGCACCGAAACCGCTAATCTCACCCTCAACACGGGTGAAGTTCGCGTGGAGACCGATGAGTTCGGTTCATTTCGTTCTTCGATCAACTACAACAAGGTGATCGCGGAAGACCAACTAGCGATTCGCCTAGCGCTGCTTAAAAGCGACAAGAAGTTCAAACAGGACCCCGCGTACGACGATCAGGAGCGTTTATTCCTCACCGCGAAGTACCGCCCCAAGTTTCTGAATCGGAATGGGATGTCGTTCGAGGTCATCGCTGATTACCAGCGAGGTACCGGCGAAAGCAACCGCCCACGTACGAACCCTCCGACAGACCAAGTCACTCCGTGGATCGAGCCGGTAACCATTCAAGCCATTCCGTTGCGCCCCGGCTCGGTTTTCTCGGGCACGACCTACGGGGTTAACTGGTCCTTTCCTGATGGGATTATTCCGGCCTACACCCAGTTCGCCGACCAGAGCGGAGTCACCTACTTTCAGAATGTAGGGGGACAGCCCGGTTACAACACGGCTGCCCTCGGCGGGTCCTCGGATGCTCTTGGGGCGCGGCTAACGGTCAATTCGGCCGGCAGCAGCGAATTCTGGCGAGCGGGCCGAGTCTGGACGACCGGAGTGCTGCTAGCAAATGGAACTCAGTGGGCGGGCAACCCCCAAGCAAACCGGCGCCTGTTCGGTCATGGCAACCGATTCCAAGACCGACACGTACGGGCTGTAACCTCCTTCGTTGGTCAATTCGGTCAGAAGCATCCGCTAGGGCCCTTCTTTAATGCTTTTCAGTTAAGCGATCCCTCCGTCTTCAACTTTTATGATAAGCTGCTCGACGGCCCCAACAAGAGGGAATGGAACGACTTCGACCAATTGCGCCTCGTCGTATCGAACTCATTCTTCAACCAGAAGATTGGGTATGAAGCCTCTTTTTTCCGCGAGGACGTGACCCGTGGGCAAACCACGCTGCTCAGCGACTCCTCCCGCATCTATGTCGATACACTGCTCGAAGATATCGAGGGCAATCCGAACCCCGATTTCGGCCGCCCCTTCGTGTCGGAGACTTCGTTTGGCGGAAATCGCCGTCTCCAAAGCGAAATCGACGCCTACCGTTTTTCTGCTTACCTCGACCACGACTTCCGCGAGAACGATCGAAGCAGTTGGTGGCGAAACCTAGCTGGCCGACATGTCTTCAACGGGGCTCTCACGGGAGAAAGGTCAAAGACGGACAACCGTGTTTTCTCGCGCCACACGATCGGACCGGAGTTCATTGAGCAGACGGCCTTTTATGGGATGAACGATAACCAGGTCCGCCCGGGCGTCCGCTATTACCTCGGCGACAGCTTGGCGGGGAGGGATTCCATCGCCGGCGCGAACTTCACGAATATTGAAGAATACATCATTCCGGCAGGGGGCACGATCAACTACCGCTACTTCGATACCACTTGGAACGCGCCCAGTTCAGTGCTCCCCAATGCACGGTGGGTGACTCCCACGGGTCAAAATTGGGAGCAAGCCGCCAATCCCGCCAATTATGTGGGATGGACCAATGCCGACTTCAGCATCGTGGACGCCCTCAGCGGTGATCAGGCTGATTTCGACTACGCCACCCGCCAGGCAAACCTGCTGCGCAACGATGTCGATTCTAAGATCCTGAGCTGGCAGGGCTACCTGCTGAACGATATCGTTGTTGCCACGGCTGGTTGGCGCGAGGATGAGAGTCGCTCGGACAGCTTCAGAACCTTACCCAATCCGAAACCATACAATAACGCCAATCTGTCTGACTACTCGCTGGAGAATCCGGGGGCCATCCGCGACGACCTCAAAGTGCGGTCCAACTCCTACAGCGGCGTGGCGCACTTGCACCGCATCCCGGGGTTGCGTGATCGCCTGCCGCTGAATGTTTCGCTGTCCTACAATCGGGGCGAAAACTTCAATCCCACGTCGGGCCGCCGCGACTCACTCGGCAACTTCTTGCCGTCGCCCCAAGGCGCGACCGAAGAATTCGGCGTGCTTTTCGGAACGAAAGACAACAAGTATTCCTTGCGCGTTATGCGCTACGAGACCGCCGTGTTGAACTCAACCTCGCAGCAAATTGCTCAATCTAGCTACCAGTTAGCTCAATTCCTGGGGCAAAATCCGAGGCAAATCATCAACGACATCGAAAGCGGCGACGCCCGCGCAGACTACGAGGCTGAGGTGATTCAGCCGGATTGGAGCATCGACGACCAGGAGAACATCCACGCACCTGCTTGGCGCCAGTTTGAGCGCGACTTTGCCGCCGCCTTCCCGGGATTCATCGACTCTTGGTTGACGCAAGGGTCCTGGGCCCCGAGTAACAGCGTCACCGAATTCTCCACGCCTTTCGTCACCACCGAGGATAATCTCTCGAAAGGTTGGGAAGTTGAGTTGACCGCCAATCCGTCTCGATCGCTGCGATTGGCAATCAATGCTTCGAAGACCAACGCCGAACGCACCAACGTGCCCGGGCCTTCCACCGCGTCGATTTATGAGTTTCTTCAGAACGCGATGTATAATTCAGACGGCACTCGCACTGCGGCCGGTGGCATGCGGAGCGGCTTCAACACCGTAGAAGACACCATGGCCGACGTTTGGACCGTCGGGAATTACACTCACTACCTTGGCATCCAGCAACTTAACGGCCAGCCTGCGCCGGAGCTGGTCGAATATCGCGCCAACGCCCTCGCCAATTATACCTTCCACGAAGGCCGCCTCCAGGGGTGGGCCGTCGGCGGCGCGATGCGCTACGAAGGTGAGTCCACGATCGGATTTCCCATTTACTTCGTCGATAATGGGTTACCCACCTCGTCTGCCACTATCGATCTGGAGAATCCCTTCCGCCGTCCGGCCAATGACCGCTACGATCTGTGGCTCAGCTACCGCAAACAGCTGTTCGACGACAAGGTCGCCTGGTCAATTCAGCTGAATGTGTTCAACCTTTTCGGCGATGATGAGTTACTCCCCGTGCGAGCCAATCCGGATGGCACCGTGGCCAACTTCCGTATCCAGCAAGGCAGGAGCTGGAAATTATCGAGCACCTTCCGCTTTTGATTGTAAGCGTCCGGCTGAGTGCCTCGGCGCGGCAGCTTGATGGTCTTCAGTCGGCCATCAAGCTGGGGGGATGCGCGGATCCTTCTTGGCCGTGAGGCGGTCCTCGCCGGTTTACTCTGGCAGGGAAAAAGCAACGTAGCGGTCGCCCGATTTCACGCCGATTTTGCCGCCACCGCAGGCTATAACCACGAAGTCCCGACCGCCGGCACGGTAAAAATTCCTATCAGTCGCTCCTTCCTCCCCCTTAACCCCCTCCCCTGACGCCACCGCAAAAAGGAAATTCCTATCAGTAAAAAGGAAATTCCTATCAGTATCAGTAAAAAGGAAATTCCTATCAGTAAGAGGCCCAAACATGACCGGCACCGCTGGCGCGTCTTGAGCGGGCATCGTTACTTCCCGGGAAAAGTATTTTACCATCAGTCAACCATTAAGACCAATCTGCAATAATCACACATAATGAAGGCCATGAAAAAAAAACCCCTGACCACAGCAGCGGCCGCTATCTTCGGCCTCTCCTCCCTCACCGCACAAATTTCCTCCATCTATGATGGCGGTTCTGTCGATGTTGATAATACTCAGACCACCGGCACGTACGCCGTCGAAGGAGCCGTCGGGAACCCGGCAGGCAGTCTCAGCTTTTCAGGAATCGGCAACGACAGTGTCTTGTTCGCTTCGTCCGGCTCTAGCTACTTCCTGACGCCTAACAAGGTCGATTTCTCAGCCCCCACCGTAGTCAGTTTTGACTACCTGATTCCTGAAGGTATCAGCGAAAGAGTACTCAGCAGCTTCAGCCTGAAGGTGTATTTTCCCGATACGAGGATCGTCTCGACGGTTCTCAAGTTAACGAGCCACCCGAACAACAAACTTACCGCTGACGGTGCCTGGCACACCGCCTCATTTTCCCCCAGTGGATGGGAACCCGGCTTCGTGACCCGGCTCGAAAACAGCACCATTGATGGATCCGTGCCCCAGCAATTCTATATCGCTCTTAAGGCGGGCCTACCCGGTTTGGATATGAAGATCGATAACGTCAGCGTTTCCGTTTTGGCGGCCAACACCCATGTGCGACTCAAGGAGGGTAGCGCCCCAGCCTATCCCAAGGCCCTGAAGCAGCAGGGCATCGAGGGCGAGGCGAAGATCAAGGCGACGATTGATGAGAACGGGGTGGTGACCGCAGCCGAACTCGTCTCGGCGACGCATGAACCGTTCGGTCCCGCTGCCCTGGATGCTGTTAGGTCTTGGAGTTTTTATCCCGCCCGGGAGGATCACCGGCCGGTGGCTGAGACTGTCACCATTCCCGTCGCCTTCATCCTTACGCCCAAGGAACGCCTGAATGCGGTGTTGGGGCGGGAGATGTTCGTCGACATCACCAAGCTGACCGACAAGGTCTGTACCTGGAGTGACGTGAAGAGGTGGTTCCCGCCCGTGGGCAAGATATTGACTTGGATGCCATACCCGAAAGAGATGAAGGGGAGCGGAATCAGTGAGGAGATCACGGTCAACCTGATCGTCTCGCCGGAAGGATTGGTGCTGAATCCAAGGTTCGAGAACTTGAAGAACAGTGAACTTCTCATGCCGGCCATTCATCATCTTGCCAGGATGCGTTTCGAGATCCCGAAGGTCGACGGGAAACCGGTCTATCTTGAGCAGAAGGTCAGGCTGCAGTGCTCGGAGGATCCGAATTTCCTGAAAAAGAAGTAGGGTCGCGGCAAGCCGTTGCGACGTCCGGTACTGACTCCTTCACGTTGAACGTATCTATCGCGGGAAGCGCCTGAAAATCCGTCTGAGTGATGCAGAGGAGTGAACCGCTTGGAGTTGTCCAGCGGTGCGATTATTGAAGGGAATCTTCTGGAACCCCTCGATATTCAGGGCGATATGGAAATCCGGGCGGTTATTCAATGAACCCGCCTCCCGCATTCATTAGAGCGGTTTGATTGAAACCAAGTACGCCAGCGAATATAACCGGAATAACGGTTTTAGCTGCATTGAAGTTGTTGAATTCCCACTACATGAGAAACATTTAAAATGAACCAAAATATCCAAATCCGCGAGGAACGACTGCAGCACCTGCTAGACCGGCACGAGGCCCTGACCACGCGGCCAAACGACGTGGAAATTCCTATCAGTAACGCTCCTTCCTCCCCCTTAACCCCCTCCCCTGACGCCACCGCAAAAAGGAATTTCCTATCAGTAAGAGCCACCCGCCTCGGAAGGTTACCGATGTCCTCGGTTCATACCCCGTTTCCAAC
>JAQBVM010000287.1 GCA_027623095.1 Verrucomicrobiota bacterium | reverse complement strand
CCGACTCTCGCTTCCCTCGGTGGGGCGACACTGGGCATCTGCGACTTGCCGGAACGATCGTTGGACCGCGGGCTGTCCCGGCCCGCAGCGCTCGGAAAACATTCCTCGCATCGGAAACAAGCGGATGCATCCATTTGATCGGGATCGCTGCGGCTTGGGACAAGCCGCGATCCGATTGCACGGTGCAACTCCACCCACAACTCGGAGATGCACCGCCGTTGTAATGTTGTGGAGAGAATCGCTTGTCAGTCGAGGTGAAAGGGCCTAGCATTCATTCCGTTCAGCCCGGTCACCAATGATGAAGAATATCAATCTTCTCCGCTTTTTCGCGGTAATGGTCGCGTCGGTTCTTCATGACACTCCCGCAGTGGAGGTGAAAGAAGATTCAATTCGTTCGATCGCGGTGTTCCCCGAGGAGATCACCCTTGTTGGCGTTGGCTCGGTTCACCGGATATCCGTGACGGGCGGGATGGAAGGCGGATTCGAGGCCGACGTGACTCAATCAGCGGAGATCATGTCCGAGAATCCAGAAGTTGCTGCTGTCGAGAATGACGGTGTAGTGAAGGCCGTGTCCATCGGGACGTCTAAGATTTCAATATCCAAGGATGGCGTTTTTGCGAATGTCTTCGTCCGTGTGGAGCCCGCTCCCGAAAAAATGCAACTCAGCTTTGTGAATGATGTTCTCCCAATTCTCAGCAAAGCGGGTTGTAACGCCGGGAAATGCCACGCGAAACCGGATGGCCAGAACGGGTTCAAGCTTTCCGTGTTCGCGTATGATCCGAAGTCTGACTACAGGGAAATTGTGAAGGACGCGCGCGGCCGCCGTGTCTTTCCCGCGTTGCCTGAGGAGAGTCTCATTCTGAGGAAGGCGACTCTGGCGATTCCTCACGAGGGAGGTGAACGTTTTGCCCGCGGTTCGAAACCCTACCAACGGCTGGTGGAATGGATATCGGGAGGGCTGCCTTATTCGGACGAAGGAGATTCTTCGCTCGAAGGGATCGAACTTTTTCCGGTCGAACGCAGGTTTCGAAAGGGTTCAAGCCAGCAACTGCTGGTTCGGGCGCGATACTCGGATGGCACGATTCGAGACGTAACCGAGCTGGCGGAATTCAGTTCGAATGACAAAGAGACCGCTTCAGTCGATGAAACGGGGCGTGTGTCGGTGGGCAGCTTAATCGGTGAGACGGCGGTCATTGCGCGGTTCATGGGGCTTGTGGATGTTTCACGGGTAATTGTTCCGCCGGACCGAATTCTGCCGGAGTCGCTGTTCGCCGCGCTTCCGGCCCATAGTTTTGTGGATCGTCTGGCTTATGAATGGTTTCGGAAACTGGGACTCTACCCCTCGGAGATATGCACGGATTCCGAGTTTCTCCGCCGCGCATCGCTGGATTTAATAGGCGTGTTGCCCACGCCGGAAGAGGCGCGCTCGTTTCTAGAAGACCGGTCAGGCGAGAAACGCCGCCGGCTGGTTGAGCGTTTGCTCGATCATCCCGCTTACGCCGATTACTGGGCTGGCAAATGGGCGGATCTCATTCGGCCGAATCCAGATCGGGTAGGGGTCAAGAGTGTGTATGTGCTCGATCAATGGCTCCGGGAATCGTTCCGTCAAAACAAGCCGTACGACGCGATGATTCGGGAGGTTGTAACGGCTCAAGGAAGCACGCACCGAGTGGGGCCGACCGTTGTATTTCGGGATCGTAGAACACCGGAAGATGTTTCGACTTTGATGAGCCAAGTGTTTCTCGGTGTGCGGATGGAGTGCGCGCGCTGCCATCATCACCCGAACGAGAAATGGAGCCAGGATGATTTTTATCAGTTCGCGGCGTTTTTCGGAGAGGTGAAGCGAAAAGGAACGGGAGTCTCGCCTCCCATTTCGGGCGATTTCGAAGTGATCTATCACGGTTCGGGAGGCCAGGTGAAGCACCCCGTCAGCTCGGAGATTATGAAACCCAAACCGCTGGATGGCCCTTTTCCGAGCATTCCAGACGGCAGCGATCCTCGGGGCAATTTGGCGGATTGGATGTGCCAGCCGGAGAATCCATATTTTGCGAGGGCCTTGGTGAATCGGATTTGGGGTGAGTTCTTTGGCCGCGGATTCGTTGATCCAGTTGATGATTTTCGAGCTTCCAATCCGGCCGTCCACGAGCCGTTGTTGAGCGCGCTCGCCGAAGATTTTGTGAATCATCGATATGATTTGAAACATCTGATGCGCACAATTCTCGAATCGCGAATCTATCAACTGAGTTCACTGCCGAACGAGTATAACTTGAGCGACACGCGCAACTTTTCGAGATCCTATCGGCGGCGGCTCCCGGCGGAAGTTCTTTTGGACGCGGTTGGCGCGGTTACCCAAACGGAATCAAGGTTTCAAGGGCTTGCGGCCGGCGCGACGGCAAGAGAAACCTGGAACTACAAAATCAGCTCCGAATTCATGGACGCGTTTGGACGCCCTAACTCGAGCAGTGATTGCCCTTGTGAAAGGGATTTGAAACCGAGCGTTGTTCAGGCTCTACACATGATGAACTCGGATAGTCTTCAGGATCGAATCGCCGACAGTAATGGGCGTGTCCGAGCCCTGGTGGAGAGTAGCCGAGGGACAAATGAGATCATCGGGGAGCTTTATCTAGCCACGTTCAGCCGGTATCCGACACCCGAGGAGTCGAGTCTTGCCAGCCGCGTTTATGCGAGTCCGGATTCCTCCCGTCAGACCGCAACCGAGGACGTGCTTTGGGCTCTCTTGAACACTGCCGAGTTCGTATTTAATCACTGAACCGCGAATGCCCAAACTTGTCACCGACAGCAGTCATGAATGAACTAACACGCAATTGCGCTGGAATGCCGCGGCGCGACTTTCTCCAATTGGGGATTGGCGCGACGTTCGGCCTTGGTTTGGTGGATATCCTCCGCCTTCGAGCCAAGGCATCCGAAACGTTGGCTGGTACCGCGAATCGAAAACTGGTCAATTGTATTCTGATCTGGATGGATGGAGGCCCCAGTCATTACGAGACATTTGATCCGAAACCCGACGCGCCAAAAGAGATTCGAGGCGAATTGGATCCGATCAAGACGAGTGTGCCGGGAATTCATTTTTGCGAAACGGTCCCGAAACTTGCGGGGGTGGCTGACAAGCTGGCAATTGTCCGCTCCATTTGTCATCGAGATCCAAATCATGGCGGCGGGAATCATTATATGATGACGGGAGCCCCGACTCCCGTTCCCGTGAATTGCGGCGCGTTTGTCACGTTTCACCCTTCGTTTGGTTCCGTCGTCTCTTTCGAACGCGAAGTGGGCAACGGTGTTCCCGCGTATATGAGCCTGCCGCGGATGTCGCGTTCTGGCGGTCCGAATTTCTTGGGCGCGCAGCACGCGCCCTTTGTCATCGACGGCAATCCTGACCAAAAGAAATTCAGAGTTCGGGACGTGGTCTTGCCCGACTCGATCAGCGAAGGCCGCGCGGCGACACGCCAGGAGTTGCGCCGTTCGTTGGACAGAATGCTGCGCCTAAACGAGGCCGTGGCGGCTGATCCGGTGGTGAGTTTTGACAAATACTACGGACAAGGCATCGATCTCGTAACATCTCCCGAAGCCCAAGCCGCGTTTGATATTCATAGGGAATCTGAATCTGTGCGAGAGCAATATGGGCGCAACGATTTCGGACAGCGCCTTCTGCTGTGCCGGCGGTTGGTGGAGGTGGGAGTTTCTTTTGTGACTTGCTACTACGGCGGGTGGGACCATCACACGAACATCTTTAAATCGCTCAAAGAAAAGCATCTGCCAAAATTCGACCAGGGCATTGCCGCGTTGATAACCGATCTTGACCAGCGCGGATTGCTCGACAGCACCCTTGTCATCGCGCTGGGCGAATTTGGGCGCACTCCCAAGATCAACAAGGACGTGGGTCGGGATCATTGGCCGCACGCGATGTCGGTCTTGATGTCGGGGGCCGGAATTCCGGGAGGCCAGGTGATCGGCGCTACCGATTCCAAAGGATACTACGCGTCGGAAAATATTTATTCTCCCGAAGATTTTGCCTGTTCGCTCTATAAGAAGATGGGAATCGATCCGCATCAGGTGCTTCATAAGAATACGGGGCGTCCGGTTCAGTTGGTGAACGGGGGCAAGCCGATCAAGGAACTCTTCGCTTAGATACGCTTGCGATTCCCAGCCCTTTTGTTGGTGGCCTTTCCCGGTTCGCTTTTTGTAAACCTTCAGGGCGCACTGCCCGTGGTGGATGATCTGTTTCCCGCCGGTGGTCGGATTGGAACCACGGTTTCAGTTATCGTGGGAGGCAAGATTGAACCGTGGCCGCCGGGCATCTGGTCATCATCGCCTGGGTTGAAATGGGCAGCCGATCCGGAAAAGGGAAAACTGATTGTTGAGATTTCGACCAATGCACCCTCCGGTCCGCACTTGATTCGGTTTTTTAATGATGAAGGCGCGGCGTCTTTGCGTTGCTTCATGGTCGGCGAATATCCCGAGGTTTTAGACGAAGAACCGAACGACAACGCGACGAAAGCGCAGCGCCTTTCGAGTCTGCCGGTAACGATCAATGGGCGTCTCGGTACAGAAGGGGATACAGATTCGTTCCAAATCGAACTGGAGGCTGGGCAATGGCTGGTGGCTTCTGTGGACGCGTATTCGCTCGACTCCCCGGTCGATCCGATGTTGCACGTCTTAGACCGCGATGGAACGAGGGTCGCGTTCAATCACGATGGCCAATCGTTGGACCCGTTCTTAACGTATCAAGCGGCGACATCCGGAACTTATGTGCTGCAGCTCTCGGCGTTTGCCTATCCTCCCAAGGCGGATATTCGTCTCACGGGCGGCAGTTCCTGCGTCTATCGCCTGACGGTGAGCAACGGACCCGTTGCCCAGTTTTCCTTTCCCGCCGGAATTCGGAGAGGCCACAAAGAGGTGCTCCAGGTCGGTGGCTGGAATTTGGGAACAAAGAGCGGATCCTTGGTGGTCGAGGCGGACGCATCGAATTGCGATTCGGAATTGACCAGCTTCTCGATCGCTGTTCCGGGAGCACCGAACCGCCTTCGCGTTCAGCTCGGAGATCTGCCCGAAGTGCGTGAGCTTGAGCCCAATGACGAGGGCGCGGTTGCACAGCCGATCCGCGTTCCCTGTGTTGTGAATGGCCGGATCGATCCGGAGGGTGATCGAGATCGATTCCGATACGAAGCTAAGAAGGGTGAGCGGTTTGAGTTTAGGATCCGATCGCAGAGTTTAGGGTTTCCGCTCGATGCCGTGCTGTCGGTTCACGATGCAGATGGAAAGCAGTTGGCGCGAAGCGACGATTCGGGCAAAGACCCTGACCCGAGTTTGAGTTGGCCTGCTCCGGCAGACGGCTCGTACACGCTGGCCATCGAAGATCTAATTCAACGCGGCCGGAGCGATTTCGTCTATCGATTGGAGATCGATCATCCCGAAGCGGGATTTGATGCCGAGGTGTTGAGCGACGTATTTGCGGTGGAACCGGGCAAAACGTCCGAGTTGAAGCTGAATGTGTCGCGCCTGCACGGTTTTGAGGGAACCTTGGTGGCGATCGTGGAGGGACTGCCCGGAGGGGTCTCCTCGACAACAGCGATGGTTCCGGCCAAGGGAGGGGAGGTGAAACTCTCGCTCATTGCCAGTGAAGAGGCAAAACCGTCCAATTCACCGATTCGCGCGCTTGTCGTGGCGACCGATCCGCGCAAGCCTGAAGTGCGCGTCGTTGCGTCGAAATTAAAAGGGAAAAACACACCCGCTGGCGACCTGGTGGTCAATGAGTCGGAGAGCATTTGGCTGACTGTTCTCCCGAAACCGGCTAATGCCACAGAGGACAGCAAAGGCGAGTCAAAGGATTGACTGCGCGCGACGCAGCGATTCGGGTGTCTCGCCGTTCTCTCGGAGAGTTCGCAGGCTCAATGCGTCGTTGCGCTTTGCAAGTCGAAGCCCGAATGTGTCTGTCACAAGAGGGCAATGGAAAAAATCCGGAGCGCGATATCCCAGCGCCCGGTAGAGGAGCAGTTGGCGGGCTGTTGATCGGAGGAGATCCTCGCCGCGTACAACTTCGGTGATGCGCATGGCGTTGTCGTCCACAGTCACGGCGAGCTGATAGGACGGGACGTTGTCATGGCGCCACACCAAAAAATCTCCAAAGTCTTTGCCTGCGACGTACTGTTGTGGCCCATAGTGGCCGTCCACGAAGCGGATTGTTTCGCCATCGGGGACTCGAAAGCGCCAATTGACTCGGTTCTTTGAATGATCGGGTGTCGTTGCTGGCGTGGACTGAAGATCTTTCTTACCGCCCGCTGCCGGTACACTCAGCGGTGTGAATCGCCTGGTTCTGCAGGTTCCCGGATAGATCGGTTCGTCGTCGCCCGTGTGCGGGGCTTGGGATGCGCGCTGCACATCTTGGCGAGAGCAAATGCAGGGGAACAGGAAGTCGGCTTGAAGGAGTTGTTCGAAGGCCGCACGATACAAGGGGTGGCGTTCGCTTTGGCTATAGGGGCCGAAAGGACCTTCTAGATCGCCGCCTTCCTGCCATTGCAAGCCGAACCACCGCAGGTCTTCGAGAATCGCGGCAAAGTACTCGGATTTGCAGCGCATGGCATCCAGATCTTCGTTTCTCAGAATGAGCGTTCCACCTTTGCTCAGCGCGCGCTGTTGGGCTGTCCAAAAAGTCCGCGCGTGTCCAAGGTGCATCAGTCCGGTCGGGGATGGCGCGAGGCGGCCTCGATACTGAATATCCGTGTTTGCTGGCGGAACGTGTTGCGATGCGGTGTGCATTTCGGTGATTTCAATTGAACGAATGCGCGCTTCAGAAAATATCGGTCGGATGTTCTTGAAGCCACCCGGTGAGGGACGGCAGGGGAAATGAAAGCAGTTTTTGGATCTTACTCGAATTGAGAGAGGAATCCGGAGGTCTCGGCATTCCTTTGAAGCTCGCGATGGAATCGGGTTCGATGTGGGGACGAAGCTGAGGCCAGCGAGCCGCAATGAGTTTTCCAATCTGCCAGCGCGAGAGTTTCTCGGCGCCCGCTAAATGGTAGAGTCCGGGTTGATGGTGGCGCACGAACTCCCAGATGGCCTGTGCCGTGACAATTGCCGGAATTGGGGATCGAAACTCGTCCGTGAACAATGTCAGCGCTTTCCCATCCTGCCAGGCTCTGCGCAGTTCTTCGTTGAATCCACGATTTCCTTTTGGGGAGGCGCCTCCATTGAGGGAGGTGCGGAGCACCGTATGTCGTGGGTTGCGGAGAACGATTTCTTCGGCGTCCGCTTTCGTCTCAGCGTACACGCTCAGAGGATTGACCGAGTCGGTTTCGACGTAATCCCCGCGTCTCCCGTCGAACACAAGGTCGGAGGAAAGAAAGATCATCGGAATCTCGACTGAGAGCTCCGCAAGGCAGGCGGTGACATCCACGTTGATCCTGCGGGCGCGGATTGGATCGATTTGACACTCCGGGCTCCTGCTGAGAGCAGCACAGTGTACGATCAGCGAGGGTGATTCGTTTCGGAAAAGCTGTTTGAGAGCTCTGAAATCTGTCAGATCAATCAGCTCCCGCGTGATGGCCCGGATGTTCCAGAAAGGAGCGAGGTTCGGCGCTGTTTGGACCAAATAGTTGCCGATCAGGCCGCCTGCGCCCGTAATCCAGGCAACCGCTGGCATTGTCTTCAAGTTCAATCGACAAATCGTTTTGGGATTTCGCCGTATTGGGTCATTTCATTCGGGCACCAGCCATGGGCGGTTGGGTAGAAGAGGTTGTCCGCTCCCCGCAACGCGGTTAGCCGCGCGGTAGGGATTAACGTACGAGTCCCTGTTGATGGCTTTCGATCGGGATGCATGCTCGTCGCGGAACCTAGCCGGGCCTTGAGGGAGTGGTGCCGACCGCGAGTGGCGCTGTCTGTGAAGGAGATTGCGTTTGGGCGGATGACAGAGCTGAGGCGAGCCCAAAGACTTCGCGAATAAACTTCCCCATGGTTTCGTTGGTGGGTCCGTATCCTTTCGAATAAATGTAATGCTCAAGATTGTAAAGCAGCTCGTCGGCAGTGGCGTACCTTTCCTCAATGTTCCTCGCGAGTGTGCGATGCAAAACTTCGTTCAGGCGAGAATCAATGCGTTCGTCGAGTTCAGAAAAATTTGGGATGGGCAGGTTCAAGATTCTATGGCGTGATTCTTCTGGAGAATTCCCATGGAAAAGGTTCTTTGACAACAACAGTTGCGACAGAACGATTCCGGCGGAAAAAATGTCCGACCGGCTGTCAGTGATGCGGAAATCGGATTGTTCCGGGCTCATGAACTCAGGTTTTCCGACCACAACCTCTCCTTCTTGATGCTGGAGGAATCCGCGGGCTTTGGCGATTCCGAAGTCAGTGAGTTTTACATCTCCTTCGAAACCGATCATAACATTCTTAAAGCTTACATCCCGATGAACGATGCCAAGAGGCGTCCCGTTGTCGTCGGTTTTGGCGTGCGCATAGGAGAGTCCGCGGGCGATGCGGCTCGTAATAAACACTGCAAGCTCGATCGGAAGCGTCCGGTCGCGGTCACGAAGCTGGCTGGAGAATTGTTCAAGATTAACACCACGGATCAACTCCATGGCCATGAAGAAGACCTTTTCGGTTATTCCCAGGTGGTAGGTTTGGACAATGTTCGTATGGATCAAATCGGCGACGAGTTTCGCCTCTCCAACAAAATTCTCTATGAATGACTTCTGATCGGCGAACGCCTGGCGGATAACCTTGATTGCTACGCGTTTGATGAAGTTCCGCGCGCCGAGTTGCTTCGCTTCATAGACGCTTCCCATACCGCCGTCCGCTATCTTTCGAACGATCTCGTAACTTAAGTCATTTTGAATCGTGAATAGCCCGGGCATGCTCCGGATGTTCTTTCAACGGACTATCAAGTCAAGCTTCCACTGGCGTTTGCGCGGTAGATCTGAAGCTTGTTTCGTCCATCTGAGAAGATTCGTATTGGTGAGACCCTAAACCTGCTGCGGGCATTGGTACAATGGGCTATTTGTGGATTTTCTACTTGCACGAATGATTAGAATTGCTTTAATGGCACGGAGTCGCGAGACTTCACCAAACCAAAAAATTATTACTATGGCTAAACCACTGACCAAATCTCAGATCACTACCTTGATTGCTGACCGCGCGGAAGTAACCAAGAAGACAGCCTCGGAAATCCTTGAGCATATCGCTGAATTAGCGTACAAGAACGCTAAAAACAGCTTCACGCTGCCGGGCCTCGGAAAGCTTGTCCTTGTAAACCGCAAGTCGCGCATGGGCCGAAATCCGGCGACCGGCGCGGAGATCAAGATTCCCGCAAAGAAAGTCGTAAAGTTTCGCGTGGCGAAAGCCGCAAAAGACGCGATTCTCGGAACAAAGTAGTCCCACTGCTTTTTTTGGGTCTTCTGGAAGTCGAGTGGGTAGTTTTGAGGGATTTCTGTTTGATTTAGGAGGGTGAAAA
>JAQBVM010000286.1 GCA_027623095.1 Verrucomicrobiota bacterium | reverse complement strand
GATCAAGATCCGGCCTCTTCGTGAATTTAGAGTTCTGTCTCGGTTCTATTTCCGTGACCGGTAGAACTTGCCCGCACCCGAGAATTGAATCGCTGCCGGGCTTGTCGCTCCCGCAACGTTCGTCCAAGGTCCGGTCACCGAATCCGCAGACTGCAGTGTGCCGTCGTACGTGATCGTTATCCCTGTCGCGGTTCGCGCGACCCCGAGGCTTCCGCCGCTGACCACAAACGAACTCAGCGGGAGTCCCGCTCCGGCGGAATACAGCGTGGTCACTTCCGCCGCTGTGATCACCCGGCCCCAGATCGAAATGTCATCAATCCAGCCATTCCACTGCCGGTTGAGCGCTCCAGGATTCTCTCCGATCATCAGGTTCAGATTGTTATCGGCGAGCACCGGTTTGGTAGCATTGACCTCATACCTCTTTCCATCGATATAGAGCGCGGTGCCAAACTCGGTAACCGCCGCGTCGCTGACCGCGACGAAATGATGCCAATTGCCATCATTTACGTCCGGTGCGTCATTCGTTCCTTCTCCCACGCCACCCGCGTAGGCAAGGCTTGCCTCGGCGCTTCGGCGCGCCACTCGGTAGTTCGTTCCCTCACCCTTGGAGATCAGCGCCTGCCAGGATTTGTCGAACGTACCCACCTTGAACCATCCGGCGATCGACATGCTGCCTGCAGGAAACTGGAGCTCTTTGTTATTACCTCCGGTGATTTCCACGAAGTTCGCCCCGGTCAGCCTGATCGCTTTCCCGAAACCGCCCTTGCCATCTTCGAACGCCACAGGTGTGGCCCCGCGCGAAGTGCCATGGAACGTTTTGATCGAATCGTTGAGATTCCCATCAAAATTCCAATAGGCAACGAGTCCGTCTGTATTGATCTTTCCGGCGCCGCCACCTCCGGTCGGAGGCGCCTCACCGAAGTTTCGATAGTTCCTAAACTTAGCCAGAACCGAGTGCCCCAATTTAGCAGTCGTATCATTGTTGTTTAACTCTGGCGCATAGAACGGGCCCACAAACAATGTTTTCGCCAATGCAGGAAACTCGCGAGTGGTCATAATCGTCCAATTTTCCCCGTCCGTACTTCGATAGGTCATTAGCGTATCGCCGGCCCGCGCAAGCCGCATCCAGACGTTTGGATAATTCAAAGGCCCACCTCCGCCGTTAGCGCCATTCATCTGATTTCCGAATCCGGCGGTAAGCGTGTCACTGTTTCGGTAATTGTTTTCGTATGCGTTATTCGAAACGCCCGCATCAAAGCGAATGGCGGCGTTCGCATGCACGGTCTGCGTCCGGCTGAACCTCAGTTCCGCGGGAACACAAGCCTCTCCGGCCGGCGTACCGTCATCGATGACCGCGGCGGTGCAGTCAGCCCGCGGAGGGCGTCCCTTCCCTTCATCAAGCGCTTCGCGCGCCAGCAAACCGGTTCGCGCCCATTGGCTGCTCGGATCTTGGTATTCCAACTGAACGACTTTGTCGAAATCTCCCGAGATTTCCTGGTTCACAAATGTGATTTCGTCGTAATCCGCCCAGAATGCTACCCCGCCGGACACAATGTCGAATCCATCGTCACCGACACGAATCGCATCATCCACGAACCCGGCCTCAGACGCGCCAACAACGTTCCAGGTCAAAGAACCTTCCGCCGTAAACGGTGCGTTCACAGGACTTGTTATCGTGTTTCCTTTCAGATCCTTGATGTTATTAACGCCAATCGAGTATTGCTGGCCGGGAGTCAAGCCGGACACAACGACTTTGACAGCGGCAAATTCAGGCACTTCAAACGGAATGTCCGGCGAGAAATTGGCGAGCGATCGAGTCACTACGTTCACACTCTGAATCGTGCCAGCGCTTGCCGTGTAATTTGCGGCGGCTCCAAGGTTTGCGGCATCCACCGCTTCATCAAATGTGATGCCGACTTCCTGGTTGCCGTTCTTTAACAGAGCGCCCGCCGACGGAACCGGAGGGAACGTATCGGGAACCACAGCCATCGCGACTTCGGCGGTCGTCGCGGTTGCCCCTGGTATCGAAATCTGAGCTTTAATCTTCGTTCCGCTGTCTGCCAAGGAAACCGGACCAATTTCGACGCTCTCACCGACAGCACCAGCGATGTTACTACCGTTCAACTGCCATTGGACGAGGACCGGACCATGGGTCGTTGTGATTCCGACGCTGAATTTGCCTTTCCTGCCTTCCTGTACCGTCGCGTTAGCGGGCTGGCGATCCACTGTGATGCTGCCCTTTGGCACAATTGCCGTGGAAAGGAATGCTCCGGGAATAGGCGTTAGCGCCGCGGCGGCTGTCGAATCGCCGACCTTCCTCCACGCGACTTGTGCATAATCACCCCCGCCGCCTTCTTTTTGGACCACTTGGATCGCGTATGACTGACCCGCTCTAAGATTGATCGGCAGCGAAGTCGCCAAATCTCCCGTGCTAGCTTCCAAGAACGCGTCACAGCAATCCGTTTCTTCCGCGATAAACTGAAGATTTGCAGGATTGTCGTCGGTGCTCAGTTGCAACTCCGCCCCGTCGTCGCTGCGGAGGAAGAACTCGTATTCTCCTGTTTCCGTTGGTGTGATCCATCCGGTAATCCGAGCCCCAAAATTATCGTGGCTGTCGTCCGCATACACGGTCCTGGTGTCAAACGCTGTCAGGAAATTGGATTCGTCTGGTGAACCCGGAAATTTGGTGCTGCCAAACAAATCAAAAACCGAGACACCCGGAATATTCAGATACACTTCATGTTTGAGAAAACCAGATTGTCGCACAGCCTGTTGGGCGTTAACGCTGAACGAGTTAAGCCCACACCAAAGCAGGACCATGATAATAGCTATAGGTATTCGGGATCGCATATGAGTCTTTATATTTGTTTCGGTTAACTAACGTCCATTCCCTCTCGATGCGCGGAATGGAACCGGATTCCGCAGAACGTCGATTCGTCCGTCCGAATCGATTTTGTTTGATTCTGCCAAACCATTGGAGTGCTTGAGGATTCGAACAGATTGGAGACATTCTGGCAACAAGAATAAACCACTTTCGACGTTGAAATCGCAATGGCTGCAGGGCGCTTCGCCTGGATCCGAACGACCAAACCGCGCGGGAAAACTTACGGCGCATTCTGGAGGCTGCGAAAGGAAGGTAATGATTCCAATACGCGATCAAGGTGAGACTAATTCCTATGAAAGTGTTTATTGAAAGCGAATTGGAATGAGCCATTAAAATGGAAAGACCCCTGAAAAGGGGTCTCTCGAAATTGGTTGCGGGGACAGGATTTGAACCTGTGACCTTCAGGTTATGAGCCTGACGAGCTACCGGGCTGCTCCACCCCGCGGTTAAGTGGCGTGACTATAGTTCTAGAAATTGAGGGCGCAAGTTTTATTCGCGGAATGTTTTTCTCCCTATCAAACGGCGGCTGCTCAAGGGGTGAAGAAATAACGAGTCAGGTGGAAGAAGATCGGGGCGGAAAAACAGATCGAATCGATCCGGTCCATCATCCCGCCGTGGCCTTCGATAAGGCTTCCATAGTCTTTGACTCCGCGGTCTCGTTTGATGGCGGATATGACCAACCCACCGGAGAATCCCATCAAGGTAATGGCAAGAGACATCCCGGCCGACTGCCAAGGGGTGAACGGAGTCGCCCACCACAGCGCCGCGCCGACGGCCGTTGCCGATAGACATCCACCAATGAAACCCTCCCAAGTCTTATTGGGGCTGACGTGAGGCGCAATCTTGTGCCGGCCAAGGGTCTTTCCCCAGACGTACTGAAACACATCACTGAGTTGGACCACGAGGATAAGGTAAAACAGCAGCTTGCCGTTTTGTCCCTCGTAACCGGGTATGGAAAGCATCAACAACGCCGGAGCGTGGCTAACGCAATAGACGCAGATCATCAAAGCCCACTGAATCTTGGCGGCGCGCTCCAGAAAACCTTCGCAATCTCCAGCCATCGCGCTCCGAAAGGGAACAAAGAGAAACGCGTAAACCGGGATGAAAATGGAAAACAAACCGTACCATCCGGTCCCGACAAGCCAATACTGGATAGGGACAATGATAAAAAAGAGCCAGAACAGAGTGCGATGATCGCTGGGACGAGTCGGCGTCATCGTGATGAACTCCCGCAGCGCGAAGAAGGACATCAATCCAAACAGAATTACCGAACCTACCCCGCCCGTCAGCAGCGCTCCGAGAAAGACGGCTGCCATTGTCCACCAAGCCTTGATACGGGCGTTGAGGTTCGCGATCACATTCTGATGGGCCGGACTGCCCGGACGGAGGGACAGCGCCCATCCGATACAGCTTGCGACCGCAAGCAGCGCCACAACGCCGCCAATTAGCCATCCTGTTTCATTATCGAATCTCAGTTTCATGCGATATGCAGATTCCAGACTGTGGAGCGGGCGCGTTCGAGAAATGAGCCCTTCGTTTCGCCCGGTTCCACTCGGATAGGCGCACCGATCGTGACGCTGCCCATGAGCGGCACCGGAAGGAAATCGCCCTTGGGCAAAATGCGATTGAGATTCTCTAGATAGACGGGAATAAACTCGATCTTCGGGCGGTCCTTTGCCAGATGAAACAGACCGCTCTTGAATGCCTGCGGCTCGAGATTCGAAGCTCGGGTGCCCTCCGGAAACAGAATCAGGGAATCACCCCGGTCCAATGCGCGGAGCATGTCGCGCAGCGGATTCTCCTGCCGCGTCACGTTGCGCCGTTCGATCAGTAGCGCATGAAACACGCTCGTAGCCATCCACCGCCGCAAACCCGTGGCCACCCAGTAATCTTTCGCGGCGACTGGCCGCGTCCTTGCGCGAAGAGCCGCTGGCAGAGTTGCCCAGAGCACGATCGCGTCGAGATGGCTTGTGTGGTTGGCGAAGTAAATCCGCTGTTGATCCCCGGGAGCGCAGCCCTGCCATCGGGCGCGGGTGCCGCATAGCGAACGGAAAAGAAACGCAATCAGCTCGCTCATTGAGACTCCAGCTCACGGATAATTCGATGCGCGCGACGGAATACCGTGATCACACATCCCGCTGCGATCACCACAAGCGCCCACTTGATGAGGGGAACACTGAGATGCAGCCATCCAACGATGGCCGACGCGAGACACGCCAGCGTCATCACAGCCATCCGGTGCTGCTTCGCCATCGGTCCGCAGAAATGTTGCGATGCGCCCGCGGATGCGCCAAGAGCCCGGACATAGGCGGTCAGAATCGCGAGCGCCGCCCCGAGCCAACCAAGCCACTCCATCGAACCCGAGGCCCGCAGGGAATAGCCGGCCCCAATCAGAATAAAGGCATCCGCAAATCGATCCGGCAGTTCGTTAAACATTTCGCCTGATTTCGTTTTGAAACCACCCTCGATCGCAACCATGCCGTCAAACAGATTGCAAAGCAGCCGCAATTGCATCAGGACGGCGGAACCCAGGAGCAGCCAAGGCATCGCGGCACTGCTTCGATCGCCCGCAAACCAAAGACAAACGCCGGCGCCCGCGGAAAATAGAGCGCTGGTTACGGAGATGGTATTCGGCCGGATTCCCAATTGCACAAGAGTTCTTGCAATAGCCGCGGCCCAGCGGGTGTCGCGAGTGCGAATGGGACGGCGCGTCGGTTGCATTTGCGACATTTTAGGAGACCAAGCTCCTCCGGAATAGCCTTTTCTCTGATCTCGACGGTGAAGGGCCCATTGAAGGCGGCGCAACAGTGATCTAAGAGCGTGTTTGAAAAATCCTACTTTGCCGTAGGAGTCGAGGTGACGAGACTCTGACTTCCGAGCGATTCGCCGCGCGGCTCCGACCGAGAAGTGAGACTCCTCACATCGGCTCCTACTTTTGAAACAGGCTCTAAGAGGAAATGGATGTTTTCGTGACGCGGGAGGGAAAACACTTAGAATCCACCGCCTGTGGCCACCACTTTATACGATCTGATTTCGCGCGATTCGAATCTTACAAACGATGCTCTTCTCGGGAAATTCCTCGAGTATGTGGAGAGTCGAAGGCTCGATTTGTATCCCGCGCAGGAATCCGCCATCTTGGAGTTGTTCGAAGAAAAGAACGTCATTCTGAACACGCCGACCGGTTCCGGAAAATCGCTCGTTGCTGCGGCGCTTCATTTCAAAGCTCTGGCGCAAGGAAAACGCTCGATTTACACCTGCCCGATCAAGGCGCTGGTGAACGAGAAATGGATGGCGCTGTGCCGCGATTTCGGACCGGACAACGTCGGGTTGAGCACGGGGGACGCCTCTGTGAATCGCGGGGCGCCAATCCTTTGCTGCACTGCGGAAATCCTTGCCAACATTGCGCTGCGCGAAGGCGATCGCGCCAATGTGGGCGACGTGATCATGGACGAGTTTCATTACTACGCCGATCGCGATCGCGGCGTTGCCTGGCAGATCCCGCTGCTCACTCTGTCACAAGCCCGGTTTCTTTTGATGTCGGCGACATTGGGGGACACGGAGTTTTTCGAAACCGAGCTGAACCGCCTGACGGGACGCGAGACCGTGACGGTCCGCTCGACGGATCGGCCGGTGCCCCTCGAATTTGCGTACGCGGAGAGCACCCTGGCGCAAACTCTGGAGGGATTGGTGGCGGACGGAAAGTGTCCCGTGTATGTCGTCCATTTCACGCAGATGGACGCAGCGCAGAGCGCTCAAGATTTCACAAGCATCAATGTCTGTTCGCGTGAAGAAAAGGGCGCGATTTCGGCGGCTTTGGAGGGATTCAAGTTTACGAGTCCCTACGGACCCAGCATCCGGACCTGGCTTAAGCACGGAATCGGGCTGCACCATGCGGGTTTGCTGCCGAAGTACCGTGTTCTGGTGGAACAACTGGCTCAAAAAGGTCTGCTCAAGATCATCTGCGGAACAGATACGCTGGGAGTCGGGATCAATGTTCCGATCCGGACGGTTCTGTTCACCCGGCTTTGCAAGTACGACGGTGAGAAAACGGGAATCTTAAGCGCGCGGGATTTTCATCAGATCAGCGGGCGGGCGGGGCGAAGAGGATTCGACGATCTTGGATGGGTCGTCGCTCAAGCACCGGAGCATGCGGTCGAGAATTTGAAGCTCGAAGAGAAGGCGGCGCAGAAAGGGAAGAAAGTCGTAAAACGAAAACCGCCAGAGAAGAATTTTGTGAATTGGGACAAACAGACTTTTACCAGGTTGATCTCGGCGTCTCCGGAGCGGTTGTCCTCGCGATTTCAGGTCTCTCACGGAATGCTCCTGAACGTGCTCAGCCGGGAGGGTGATGGTTGCGGCGCGATGCGGAATTTGATCGCGCTCTGCCATGAATCACCGAGAGCGAAAAAGCAGCACATCAAGCGCGCCTGGCAACTGTTTCGATCCCTGGTCGAACGGAAGATCGTCGAGTTTGCCACCACTCGAAATCCCGGGGCTCCAGACGGAAGCCGCGGTCCCGCTGGGTCGCCGCCCGGCAAGGCTCAAGAAAGAAGACAAGCCAAGTTTCGGGTGAACGTGGATTTGCAGGACGATTTTTCGATGGATCAGACGTTGTCGCTTTATCTGATCGAGACACTTCCTCTGCTCGATCCGGAGGCCTCTGATTACGCCCTGGATCTCATAACGCTGGTTGAGTCAATTCTCGAGAACCCGGACATCATTCTCCGAAAGCAACTTGACCGAGTGAAAGGTGACGCGATCGCGGAAATGAAACGGGAGGGACTCGATTACTACGAGCGAATGGAGAAACTCGAAGAACTCGAATACCCGAAGCCGAAGCGGGAGTTTGTCTATTCCACATTCAACGCATTTGCGGATCGGCACCCTTGGGTGGGACAAGAGAATATCCGGCCAAAGTCGATCGTGCGCGAAATGTTCGAGCAGTTTCGGTCGTTTTCCGATTACATCAAAGTTTACGAATTGCAGCGTTCCGAAGGCCTTTTGCTGCGGCATTTGTCGAGCGTCCACAAAGTCATGCTTCAGACAGTGCCGGATTTGTTCAAGACGGATGTGGTCCGGGAAATGGAGCTCTACTTGGGCACAATGATTAGGCAGGTGGACTCCAGCTTGCTGGACGAATGGGAACGAATGCGCGACCCCGGCTACCGACCTCGGGAGGAGGCCTCGGAAGCGCGTCCACCCGGCGCGGAGGAAGCCGAAAAAGACATTACCCGCGATGCGAAATCGTTTACGGCGGCCATCCGAAACCGGATCTTCATGTTCCTGAGGGCTGTTGTGAACAGGGAATTTGAGGAAGCGCTGGCGGTGGTTGAACCATGCGAGCAAACTACTGGAGAGCCCTGGACCGCTGACCGGCTCCGCGAAACGCTGGAGCGCTACAGCAGTGATCACGAACAGATTTGCCTCGATCCCGAGGCGCGCAATATTCGTCACACCTACGTGATTCCTTCGGAGGATAATCAATCCTGGCGCGTCGAGCAGATGCTGGTGGATCCCGAAGGTAAGAACGATTGGGTCGCCGCATTTGAGATCAATCTGCGGCGCTCGCGCGAGCTGGAAGAAACGGTGATGCGATTGATCCGCATCGGGGCGTTGGGTGGCGCGTGAGCCTCGGCGAGTTACACGTCACAGACCTTCGCCGCGTGGCGGAGTGCCATGACGGGATCCGGCCATGTGGGAAGGAATTCTTGAGCGACGTAACCTTCGTAGCCTGTCTCCAGGATGGCGCGCAGAATGGCCGGGTAATTTAGTTCTTGAGTTTCATCCAGTTCACCGCGTCCGGGCACGCCCGCGGTATGATAGTGCGCGATGTAATCTTTGTATTGCCGAAGCCTGCGGATCACATCGCCGTTCATGATCTGCACATGATAAATGTCAAAGAGCAGTTTCATGTTCGGCGAGCCGACGCGTTTGATCAGCTCGATGCAGAAATCCACGTCATCGCCGAAATATCCGGGATGCCCCTTCATCGGATGCGAATTGTCGCGGCTGTTCAGGTGCTCCAAACACAGATTGATGTTCTTCTTTTCGGCGTGCCCAATGACACGTTTCCAAGCGTTGACGCAGTTCTCCGTCCCGGTTTTGTCGCTGATTCCATCTTCGCGCATGCCGGTAAAGGTGATCACATTCCGGCAGTTCACTTCAACCGCCAGATCAATTCCCTCCCGAAGCTTTTCCTCCACGAAATCGTGATTGGCAGGGTTAAACGGTCCGCGGGCGAATCCATGACTTCCGACAAGCGACACCGAGAGCCCCAGTTCGCGAATCAACGGGTAATGCGTTGGGCTGACGCCTTCCATCGCGACAAGGCCGATTTCTTTGCAGTGCCGCGCCAACTCGGGTGTTGGCATTGGATTGAATGTCCAACCCATGATCGACTGCCGAATGCGCCCCTTGGTAACTCGATAATTCGGTTCGACCGGTTCGACGCCCGAAAGTTCGCGCGTCCTAAGGATCGTCGCGGCTCCGGCAACCGCAGCGGCTGCCTTAAACCAGGAACGCCGACTTGGAAGGCCTGTCGATTGGGGTGCGGCAGTGACAACGCTCGATCCTGGACGGTGTTTCATGCCTCGCAGTATCGTATGGCCGTAACGATTCGGCAAAAGAAAAGC
>JAQBVM010000285.1 GCA_027623095.1 Verrucomicrobiota bacterium | reverse complement strand
GTATCCTCAGTAAAAGTGGCGGAGAGGGTAGGAATCGAACCCACCTCGGCCCGTTAGACGAACCGACAACGGTTTTGAAGACCGCGAGGACCACCAGGCACCCTTCACTCTCCAAAATTCAACTACTTACGTGATGTTCTTCTTTTGTTTTCCCTTAGCGTGACCGATACGAAACTAACATGTTTTCATGCTGAAACGGGGCCTTTATCAAAAAGGCGGAAGATCATGAATTCCAATCGTCCCGTTGTTCTGTCCATGCCAGCAAGCATATACCAAGTGGATCTACGCGCAAAACATTATGACAGAATTCGCTCTGTTGTTTCCGGGGGAAAAAAGGTTCTTCAGTTCCCACTTAGAAAAGACGCCGAGTCGAAAGCCGACGAAATTGCGGCGTTTCCCCTACCTGAGTACACGTGAGCGGAATCGACTACTGACGGAATCAACCGTTCGGAAAATGGTCGCAAGGGCGGGAGTGGAAGCGAAATTAAGTTTTCCAATCCACCCCCACATGCTCCGTCGTGCTGCTGGATTCAAGCTCGCAAACGATGGCCAGGACACCAGGGCACTTCAACATTACTTGGGGCATCGGAATATTACCCATACCGTCCGCTACACGGAGTTGTCATCGGATCGGTTCAAGAATTTTTGGCAGGATTAAAAGGGTGGTGAATTAAAAACTCAGAACGTGATTTGAGATGAAGTGCTGTTTGGTCAGAAAAGTCCCGTTTCGATTGCCAAGGACCAACCGTTTGGTTTGGGCTTTAATTTTGGCCGAACGAGAAGGATTGTCGCTTTTGTTTGTCAGGAAACCGGATGACGATTATTCGCATTCAATCGTTATCGCGACCGAAAATGTGGCGGAACGGATTTTTGAAATTTCCAATGCTTCGGTTTTCCTATTTGAAACCAGGGATATGATTGAGATTGGCAGCATCTTCGAATCATTGGGTCATGGTTTGGAAAAATCCGAGTTCACAAAGCTTTTTGAGGATGAGTGTGAAGGATTTGGGGTTCCTTAAACCTGCCGCAAAACCTCAACGCAGAATCAATACTAACCCGTAGGGGTGGTTCAACCAAATGGCATCCAACCCAGTTTCAAAGAATAATCCAACGAGCGGATGCGAAATGAATCCCCAGCGAGTTCTGGAATGCTCGCTTAATTCGTTAAAGCCATGATGGAGATTACAGAACGCTCGGAGATGGCGGCGTTTTAATCTCTTCAAGGTTGATTCCCCGCAAGGAACACCAAGAACCATCCCAACCAAGCTACGATGAAGATAATCACGATGTGCCGCAAAACCCAATCTTTAAATCTACTTTGTCTTGGCCAATATGAAGGGTCAACAAGGAGGATGGATTTGGCTGAAAAGGGTGGAGTTTTTCAGCAGGGCGTTTTGGGCCTCGTCGGAACGTTTTCCGGGCTGCGCGGGTATCCGCTGTGGAAGTTTACAGGAGGGTCCGAGAGTTTGCGGCGACGGGAACGACGCCGGATCGCCCGTGGAGTCGGAGCGGGGTCTTGTTTGGAAGTCGCGGCCCCGACTTGGACTTTTTAGTCCGCCCTCAGTGGCTTCGCGGATGCGAGGGACAACGCTTGTTGGATTTTCCAAGCCTCCTGCCGAATCCACCGCTTCACGTTGCAGGCCGCTCCGCTAAAATAGTTTTGCAGTTTCACCTTGGCCAAACCCCGGAAGCGCGCGCGCCGCAAGCCATGGCTGCGGACCAATTCGCTTTGCGTGCCTTCAATGGCATTGCGATGTTTCATGCGCTGCTTAAAGGCGTGGGTTTGTTGCTCAAGTCGCCGCGCTTGCAAATGGGTGTGATGCTGGCCCACGGTCAGTGTCCGATGCGGTTGGTCTTTGCCCAGACATTGACCGCGCAACGAACAATCGTGGCACTGAGCCCCGAATTCAAAGCGATGCGGGCTATTCTCATGCCTCCCTCCGGGAGGTGGAGACTGTAAAAGCGTCCAAACTACGGACCGTGGCCTGTCCCAAAGGTCCTTGATTCACGGCCGGACCGTGACGGTTTCGGTCCCAATAAACAGGCGGCTCTTGCTGTCAAAGCAAAGGCTGTAGATCGGACTATCCTCGGGACCGGGCACGGTCGAGAAAGTGTCGTCGGTTCGCGAGAGCCAGTGCAGTGTGCCGCGTGATGTTCCCGCGACGAGCACGGATGACTCTCGGTTCCATGCCAGCGCCCAGACGTATGGTTTTTTTCCAAGACCCGTCTCCATTCGTTCCATGGCGAGTCCGGAAAATGTGCGAACAAATCTTCCGCCGGCCGTATGAATCCGAACGCGCGCATCCCGAGCGCCCGAAGCGATGTATTTTGAATCCGAAGAGAATTGCACGCATTCGATTCCGGCGGTGTGCTCTTGAAGGATGAGCGGATCGCTTTGATCCTCTGTGGATGATAGCAACAGCACCCCATCCAAACCTCCGGACAACAAATGGCGTCCATCCGGGGAATAGGCGACGGCTCGCGCATCAGAAGTATGCCTTTGTCGAAGCCGCAGGGAAGCCTCGTCGAGCGACGGGATCGATACGGTGAGGACCCGATTGTCGGCGCACGCAATCGCAGCCTCTTTGGCATCGGGATGGATCGCCACTCCATACACGAGATCGCCTGACACGCGCAGTTTGGAGAACGTCTTTGTCGCTAAGTCCAGCAGGGCGACGCTTCCGGATTCGGCGGGCTCGCCGCCGCCGAGAAGAAGGAATGGACGGCTGGTGTTCGGCTCGATGAACGCTGCCAGGCTGGTGATTCGGAACGGGGCAGGGCACACCGGCTCGGTCTGCTCGCCATGATGCACGAAAATCCCAGCCTGAGATGCAGAGTAAACCGAATCGCCGAGGGAGGCGAGACCGGCCACGGGGCCGATGTGGCGATCCTGTGCGGTGAGGCTGGCTCCAACTAGCCCGGCGGCAAGCAGAGAGATTGAACGTAGGAATCTCAAGGGATGCCTCCACACTTTTTCGAGCGCGCCCGCGTCGCGGAGTGCGGCAGTCCTCTCTGCTTCTTGCACACTTTTGCGAATCGCGGTGCGAACAGCAAATCCCAACGGGATTCCGTAACAAAGCCCAGGGTTGCGAGGCACGAGCTACCCCGGGGAACCATCCGAAAATGGCCATCGACCCCAACGGGGTTGCGTCCTTGGGCGCACCGGGATGCCTGCAACCCCGTTGGGGTTGGCTCGCCGGGATCGCTCCGCCCAGGGTAGTTCGCAAGCTCGCAACCCTGGGCTTCGAGGCGCAATCCCTTTGGGATTTCAGTTGGACGACGCAAAATGCGTGTTCGAACCAGAATCCTCTGCCGTATTTGAACCCACCAGGCGCATCGAAAGCGCCAGCCGCCGTCGCGCCGAAGCGGCGCTATGGCGAGGAGCCGCCAAGGCGGAGGGACTGGCGCGGTCCAAGACCTGTCGGTATTTCCACGGATACCCCGAAAATTGGAAGGTGAGGCGCCTGCCGAACCCTGGAACTCTGCCAGGAAGGGGTTCGACAGGAGTCTCACCCTCCCGCACAAAACGAGGAGCGCGCTTGAATCAGTGTTTGCATGCGAAGCGGTGTCCATTTTGGACTGGGTCTTCATGGGAAGACGATCGCGATTTGCGCGTTAATAAAGCCGGGCCAAAGGAGAATCAGATCCTGCGAGAATTCGAGCCTCAACCGGGCGGCTAAGCAAGAATCTCCTTAATGAGCTGAGTCTGTTCTTCCACGATGGGAATAGGGCGCCCGGTGGGTGTGTAGAGTTTTTGTTCCACATCAGCTCCCAGGGCAGAGAGCACTGTGTAGAATACGTCGGCCGGGGATACGGGTCTTTCGATCGGCGCTTCGCCGCGGGCATCGGTTTTGCCGACGACGACGCCTGGCTTGAGACCCGCGCCGAAGAGCAAGCTCGAACTGGCCCGAGACCAGTGATCGCGTCCAGCACCCGGATTGAGCCTGGGTGTGCGGCCAAACTCGCTTGCGAGCATCACGAGCGTGTTCTTGAGAAGTCCGCGACGTTCCAAATCCTCGTGAAGCGCGGAGACGGATTGATCCAGCGCTGTCAGTTTTGGCGGGTAGCCAAAGGTGAGCGCGCTGGCGATGCCCTGGTGATGATCCCATCCTGTGAAGCGCACGAACACCGTGCGAACACCTCCTTCGATGAGGCGTCGCGCCAGAAGGCAGGATTGGCCCAAGAAATGGCGCCCATAACGCGACCGAGTCTTTTCGGATTCTTCGTTTACATCGAACATCGCGCGGATTTTCGGATTCAGCGAAAGGAAGCGCGCTTGGTTGAGGAATTGATCCCGCCCCAACTCGGACTCTGATCGTGGGTAACCGTCCAATTGATCAACCGTCTTTAGCAGATTCATCGCTTTTTGAAGCTGGGGCGGAGGTTCCAGATCTTTGACTTTAAAGTCCTTCAAGCCAGGACTGCCACCGACTTCGAATGGACCTCGAGTAATCGGAAGAAATCCTTGCCGGGCGTATTCATGAGCGTCCGGAATCGCGACGTAGGGCGGAATCAAGTTGTCGTCCCGCACCGCTTCACGACCGAATACGGAACCGAAACTTGGATATCTGAGAACCGGATTGGGCCGGCGTCCGGTCAGCATGTAACAGGAACCCCGATCGTGGTTTCCTTCCGGGCTTGTAATGGATCGAATGAGCGCGCAGCGATTCATGAGCGCCGAAAGTTGTGGCAAGTGCTCGCTGACAAAAACACCTTCGAGGCTGGATTCTTTCGAAACCAGATCGCCTCGAATATCTGGAGGCGCCTCTACTTTGCCGTCAAACGTGTCGATATGTGACATGCCGCCGTCCATCCAGATCAAGATGAGCGAGCGGTTGGATTGATTCAGAAACTGGCTTCCGGAAATTAGCCTCGGAAGAAATGGCAACGCCCCCATGGTGGTTAGGAATTCTCTTCTTCTCATAGTGCGGTTCGCAAATATTCCCTAGTTCTTAATCCTGAAATCGCTTTATCGCAACGATCCAAATTCCCGGCTTGCAAGGAGCGCGAACGCCAAATCGCGTCCGGCCTCCTGTGGGTCTTTCGCGTCTTTCAGTGCGGAAAGCAGGGTGTGTTTTTCTTCCTGATCCGGCGGTCGAGAGAGGGTCAGATAATACAAATCGTCCAATTGGCGTTCTGGATCGGATTCAAACTCCATGAGCGCTGCAACCTGGTTTCCGGGATTTTCCAGTCCCTCTTGGAGCACGCCGCTATTCATGATATAGAGCTGTCTTGCCAAGGGTGACTCCGGCGGTGGGTCGCGATCCGATGGGACGCCTAACACGAAGTCAACAGCCGTTTTGAATTGCCGCGAGGAGAGTGGCCGCGCCTCGCGGCGGGCCAGAAACTGTGATTCGGGGTCTCCGGTCAAATGATCCGGCCCTGATGGTTCTGAGGAAATCGCGTAGAGCCGGGAGGTGGTGATCAGGCGCACGAGTTGCCGAATGTCGGTCTTGTGATCTTGGAAATGTGTGGCCAGCAGATCAAGGACTGGTTCGTGAATGGCCGGATTGCTGATGCGGTGATCATCCGGGGTGCTGACGAGCGGTTTCCCAATTAGCGTCCCAAAGATACGGTTGGCAAAGTTGCGGGCAAACTGATCGTTTGCTTGCTCTAAGACGAACCAGGCCACGGTTTCTTCGAAGCCAGAATTGCGTGGCGGTTTTCCCGTTCCTAAGGGAAGCAGCGTTGGTTGAACCGGTGTGCCCTCTCCGGGCAGGAAAAACTTTCCCGACATCATTGTTCCATCACCAGACGGACGCGGGTCGGAAAAGAAAGCCGAGAATTGAAGATGTTCGCTTTGTTTCCATCGGTCGAGTGGGTGATTATGGCATCGGGCGCAGGCAATGCTCATGCCGAGAGTTGAGCGGCCTACATACTCGGCTCGATCACGCGGGTCCTTGAAACGTTTCCAGGCTAGATCCGGCCCGCTCTCTGTCAGGATTGCGCTGGTAACTTCCGTCGCTGAGAGGCCTTTTTCCATTGATGCGCGGAAGAAACGTCTCAACTTCGCATTTGTGGCGGCATCGTTTCGGTCGTCTTTGCCAGGTTCCGGGACCTCAAACCAATCGCCCAAGTGTAATCCGAATACCTCGCTGAACTCAGGCGACCGCATCAGGCGATCCACGGTGGCGGGTATTCGTTCGTTCTCCGGAAGCTTCATGTATTCCCTCAATTCGTAGGGACCGGGCGGGCGTCCCGCGAGGTCGAGATACAAGCGCCGGGCCAAAGTGAATGCGTTTGCGGATGGGGCGGGATTCAATCCCAGTTGTTTCAATCGATTCAACCAAACGAGGTCGAGGGGATTCGAAGTGTGCAAATCGATACCGCTCGGTCCTTGGTCGGAGAACGATTTCCGAACGGGCATTCGAGTGTTCAAATGGCCATAGCGCGCCAGTATCCAGGCTTCACCCGGACCGAGGCGTTTGATTCCACCCGACTCGTCAACTTGAGCCACCTGTTCGTTTGAGGATTCCAGCAGGGCTAAATTGGTGACATCGCGCGTTGTTGTTCCTCCGGTCGATTCGAACGAAGCGGTTACGACCAATTGATCTCTTTCGTTCGCTGATAACTGCAGGCCGGAAAGACTCTGAGCCGCGCCTACTGAAAAGGGGGCGCCATCTTGAATCCAACGGAGCAGACTTTGATAGAAGAGATCTGTTTCACGAAGAATGCGTCCTCCTTCGTGTTTGATGCGACGGGTCGGTTTCTTCAAGAAGAGACTGTCTGCGGGTAAACTGCGGCTCAGCCGCCGCCCGTCCAGCTCGTTTCGAATCGCTTCGTAATCCGCAAGTGGATCTCCGGCGAAAAGCGAGAGTTTGAAGCCCCCGCGGCCTGTCGCGCTGCCGTGGCACTCGGCCGCCGCGCAGCCCGCTTTGGCAAGAATGGGTGAAATCTCGAATGCGAATTGAAAAGAAGAACCGGATGAATCTGGAACTGGAGCATCAACCGCGAAGGACGGCCCGGTCGCCGACAACGCTAGTCCCAATAGGATAAGGAAGCAACCCACTTTGACGCAAAACGGGATCTTGCACCCCAATCTTCGTGGTAGGGCTGTGCTGCTGCGCAGCCCTAATATCAGGGTGGCGCGGCGGCACCACCCCGCCAGGCGTGAGAAGCAGTACATAGAAAGCCCCGCCCTCCAAAGATTTGACGCACGTTGAGACCAGGAACCGAAGCGGTTTGCACGTAGTCCCGCCTTCAGGCGGTTCCGGCCGGCTAAAGCGGGAACCACATACGGGTTCATGGAGAGTCTTGTCACCTGGACTTCTATGGTTTTCCGGCGTGCTCCTTGAGGAACGCTTCGGCGCGCTGCTGGGCGTGCGGTGTTCCGTAGTTATTGCGGAAACTGAGCATCAATTTAAACATTTCAACCGCTTCCGCATTGAGAGCTTCGCTTTCGCTCGCACGTTTTTGAATATCGGAAAAAATGGAATCGTTGCGTTCATCGTCATTCGTTTTCCGGATGAAGGACCGAAGCAATGAATTGAGTTCCGGATCTTCGGGTGGTTTCCCTTGCCGGACTTGCGCTGCGCCATTCGAACGATTCGCTTGAGATGGTTCATCCGGTTTGGCTCCCGCTGCAGTCGATCCCTCGGATCGCTGGGCTTCGCGTGTCATTCTGGGATTCGGATTATCGGCCATTCGGTTTTGCCGCATGTTGTAGGACTGTTGCTGCTGACGGCGCAGGCGCTCGGTCAGCTGTTGAATCTCGGCGGCTTGATTCAGGGCGATCTCACGGAGAGATGCCGTGTCCGTCGGTAATCTGGCATCCACCAATTTTCGATATTCAGCGGGCTCTTTGGGAATCGGGCCGGTCAATTCTTCGATCCATCCGTGAAGGCTCTCGGCATCTTTTTGGTTCACATCCGTGAAGGCGATGGACCGGACGACTTTCCCGTGATTGACGAGAATGAGTGAGAGAACGGCTTTGCGATTTAGCGCGTAGTTGCCCGGGCCTTCGGCGCCGTCCAGACTCAAGAGCATTGGATTGCGCATTTTGATAGAGCCGTTCATGGCCTTCAGCCGGTTCTCGGCTTCGGAACGATCGGCGTGAAGAAGAAGGGAAAACGACTTGAACGAAAGAACGGAGAATTCCGCAGCCGCCGTGTCGAGTTCTCGAATGAGAGGCAGAATATTCCGGGTGATTTCGTGGACAAATAATAGCGCGCCTGGGCCAGTCCCGATTTCGGCAACGGCATCGAATTCGCGGCCATCGTAGGATCCTTTGTGAACTCCGCCAGCTCCGTAGGCCATGACGGGTGTCAGTTGTGTCCCGGGGGCGGGGCCCGTGGTTATTTCTTGGCCCATTGTGGACCAATTACTCGCGATAGCGAGCAGGGCGAGGATTGAAAAAAAGTTCTTCATCTTCATTCTAATAGCATGTTCAGGTCCAAGACGTTCACGTGTCAACGCAGGTTACGGAGAGTAGAGTTTCTATGGATCTAGGTTTGGAGCCTGCATCCGGCACTGATACTCGGGTGGATCGGCTGGGCCTACGCAGGCGCGTCCAACTCCGAATTCTTGCGAGGGCAACCTATTTGATGCGAAGCTGTAGTCCGATCTGTTCGAAAGCGGCTACCACCAAAATGAAGGGCTCCCGGTGGTGCGGACGTTCATTTTTTCAAATTTCCTCCATTCGACGTGCGCATCCGCGAAGAGGAGGTTTCCTCCTTCGGGATAGGTGCCATTGATCAAATGAGGGGATTGATGCCCCGCCCATCCTCCGTTGATCTTGGTGTATTGGTTTTTGGTTCGGTCGATTTCGTTCAATCCTGTGGATATGACCGCGTCAGCAATAATCACTCGTTCGGAAGCGCCAGGATTGATTCGAGTGCCATCGCGCATTGTCCATGATTCCGGATGAAGGCTCTCCGTGATGTTTGTGGCGGGAATCCGCGCCGCATATTTCCACGCAAACTGATAGCCCACCACCCGGTAGCCCGTGTCGCGGATCGTGGTATCCGCGAGTGAATCCGTCGTGAATTTCCATAACTCCGGGTTGTCCTGTTTCGGGAAACCGGGGCAGTAGAGGATATGTCTCTGCGCGCCGTTTTCAGTAAGCCTGTTGGCGACGTATGCCGGAACGTCCCACGGCCAGTTCCCGACGGACCGCGTTGCCGGATCTTGCAGGAGGGGGAACCAGTCATTGTTATCTCCGGCATAAAGGTGAGACGCGATTCCCAATTGTTTGAGATTGCTCACACATTTGATTTTGATCGCCTTGATCTTTGCTTTGGAAAGAGCGGGCAAAAGCATTCCCGCCAAAATGGCGATAATAGCGATCACCACAAGCAATTCGATCAGGGTAAAGCCCCAGAACCGGAGAGGCCGGCGGTTTTGGGAACGGATTGAGGATAGATTACGAATCATAAGGCATCCGAGTTTGATTTGAATTCTCTTCCATTACGAATCATGGCTCATTTCGCAAGCTGGCGGAGTTACAGGCGGTAATCTATCGCGATAACGAAGCGGTGCAATAAGAATTCGCGCGTCAGAGATTCGTGATCACGGTAATTTTGTTTAAATTTATGAAGGGTTGCTGTTGTTGAGGTTGGAGAAAGTGCTTGCCAAT
>JAQBVM010000284.1 GCA_027623095.1 Verrucomicrobiota bacterium | reverse complement strand
ACGAGAGTTGTCGGCGTCCTTCTCGGCGGAAGTGCGGAGGGTGGTCTGCCCTCATTCGGAGATGCGCCCCCGGGGCGCGGATTGAAACCATATACATTTGTCCGTGATGCGTCGGTAAACATGCGTAACACGATTTCAGGTTCCCGCTAAGGTCGGCGGTGAAGTATGACAACGACATCAACGCTCCCGAAGAATGATATTGCACTTCAACTTCAGACCGTAGCGCAGCGGCTGAACGCCTGGCGCTCGACGCGTCGACGAGGCCAACGCATTCCTGAGGATATCTGGATGGCAGCCGTAACTCTGGCCAGAGCACAAGGACTCAACGCAACGGCGGCGGCTCTCAGACTCAAGTTCATGACCCAGATCACCCCGCAAATGCGGATCCTGGTGGCGGTGGAGCCTGTTGATTTTCGCAAAGGCATCGACGGGCTGGCGGCCCTTTTGCCGCCAGGCTCTCTCCAGCGACCCTCTGGGTGGCACGCTCTTTGAATTCTGTTCACGCCGCCGCCACGCCATCAAGTGCCTGATGTACGACAGGCAACGTTTTTGGTTGTCTCAAAACATGCACGATCCAGAATGCGCGGTTATCGAGATCCGCAAAAGTCCTCTACCCTTACCATCCGTTGTTTGGCCAGGAGTTGGAAGTTCTTGGCGGTGCTGGGGGCCAACGTGATGTGATTTATGTGATACTCCCTGGACGCGCGACTCGGGGCGTACCCGGTTGGATGTTTGACGCAAGGCCCTTTTGGAGGCGATAAATGGCCGCTCATGAATACTCCAACACATTCCCGATGTGATTCTCTGAGAATCGCCCGGCTGGTCTTCGCGGCCGCTGCGCTCCTTTTCTCAGCAACGGCGTCAGGCGCGGCGGACACGTCCAAACGCCCCAACATCCTGTTCATCTTCAGCGATGTCCAGTCGTACTAACGACTCTTTGAAGATAGCCTCCAGAGTCAATTCGTGTCATAAATCCCGCCATGAAGTATCGACGTTTTGGACGCACGGAATTGTCTATGCCGGTGATTTCGTGTGGAGGCATGCGTTATCAGTTCAAATGGGAGGATGTTGCGCCCAAGGATATTCCTGCTGCGAATCAGCACAACTTGGAGGCCACGATTCGCAGAGCCGTGGAATTGGGGATTAACCATATCGAGACTGCCCGTGGTTATGGTTCCTCTGAAATGCAATTGGGACGGATCTTGCCGAGCCTGCCCCGGGAGAAGATTATTGTTCAGACGAAAGTTGCGCCTTTTGAGAAACCGGATGAGTTTTTGCGGACGTTCGATAAGTCGATGGACTACCTGCGATTGGGCCATGTTGATCTGCTGGCATTGCATGGGATCAATAACCGCCAATTGCTCGATTATTCGCTTAAGAAAGGCGGTTGTGTCGCGGCGGCTCGGAAATTGCAGAAGCAAGGGCGTGTTCGTTTCGTTGGTTTCTCCACGCATGCGACGACGGATGTCATTCTAGAGGCGATCGAGTCAGGGGAGTTTGATTATGTGAATCTTCACTGGTATTTCGTGAATGATCTCAATTGGAGGGCGATCCAAGCCGCCACAAAGCGGGACATGGGAGTTTTTATCATCAGCCCAAATGACAAGGGTGGAAAACTGTATTCTCCGCCGCCGAAGCTCGTCGAGCTCTGCCGCCCTTTGACGCCGATGCAATTCAACGGCCTTTACTGCCTTGCGCGTCCGGAGGTCCATACCCTGAGTTGCGGGGCCTCGAAACCGGACGATTTCGACGAGCATATTCGGGCACTCGACTACTATGACCGGATCGATGCGACGATTGCCCCGATTGAAAAACGCCTGCGAGCGCGGATGGACGAAGCTCTTGGGGCCGACTGGTGCCGGCGCTGGTTCGAGAAGTTGCCGCATTACGTCGATGTTCCGGGCGAAGTTAACTTGATGGAAATTCTGCGTTTGTGGACGTACGCGAAGGCTCTCGATTTGGTGGATTGGGCGAAGATGCGCTACAATCTACTGGGCCAAGGTGATCACTGGTTTCCCGGAACGAACGCCGCCGACGTGAAGGAAGCGGATTTGCGCGACGCGATTGCCGGAAGCCCGTTCGCGGACCGGATTCCCTCGATTCTCAGTGAGGCACACGAACTCTTCTATGAAGCTCCTCAGAAACGACTCAGTCAAAGTTGAGGTTTGAGTGAGTCCAGGAGCGTTCGGGCGCAGGCTTCCGCGAAGGATGGTTCGTTGATTTCACAGTCAACCTCAATGAAATTGATATCCTTTCGCAGATTCGACCGAATTGCGTTTATCAACGCCACGTCCGCGTCGGGGTCGTAAAAACATTGGCCTCGTGCGCTGATGACGCTGATGGCGCGCGTCGGAAATAATACGGTCACCGGGCCGGTCGAGAGATTCACTTTCTCCGCGAGAATTTTGCCAAGCTGGCCGCATTCATCGGGAGTCGTTCTCATAAGCGTTACGTGCGGATTATGTTGATAAAAACGCCGCCCTTTGAAATTGGGCGGTACAGTCTCGGGGGGGCCAAAATTGACCATATCCAGACAGCCGGGTGTGACGATCGCTGGAACACCATTCCTCGCCGCCGCCTCCAGACGGGTCGGTCCAGCCGCGAGAACTCCGCCGACTAATTCGTCGGCCCACTCGGTAGTCGTGATGTCGAGCACCCCGGCGACCATGCCCGTTTCAATGAGCGACTCCATGGTTCGTCCGCCCGTTCCGGTCGCGTGAAACACCAGCACTTCGTAGCCTTCGCGTTCGAGAATTGCCTTCGCCGCTTGCACGCAGTCGGTGGTGTTGCCGAACATGCTGGCGGCGATCACGGGACGATCCGCGCCCGGGGAAGGCTCAAGCTCAACCATGCCGCAGATCGCGCCCGCGGCTCGAGTCAGAATCTGACGGGAGATCCGATTCAAGCCTGCCACATCGACAATACTCGGGAACATGACGATGTCTTTCACGCCCACATACGGTGAGATATTTCCGCTGGCCAGCGTCGAGACCATAATTTTCGGGAAGCCAATTGGAAGGGCGCGCATCGCGGCCGTGGCGATCGCGGTTCCGCCGCCGCCGCCGAGGGAAATGATACCGTCGATTTGTTTTTGGCAGGCGAGCTGATGAAGGATTTGTGTGGCGCCGCGGGCCATCGCCGCAACCGTTTCTCCCCGGTCCCGCTTGGACACAAGCGCGGCAAGATCAATGTTTGCCGCGTGAGCAACCTCGTCGCGGGTGACATCAGGCTTGATCGTGGGCGGGGTCAGAGCTCCGACGTCGATGACCAGAGTTTTGTGTCCGCGTTTGCGGATAAGGCCTGCGACAAAGCCGTGTTCCTCTCCTTTTGTGTCGAGCGTTCCGAGAACAGCGATTGTAGCCATAAGAATTCAGAGTGGTTTTGTCCGGCAGTCTGAACCATGCTTATCCGCTTTGTTGACAACGCAGTGATTTGAGCTGCTGCGCCTCACAGAGGCGCGCTCCGGAGCGCGGGTCTGTGACCCGCAGCATCTTCGAAATGTCAACAAAAAGGATACGCATAGTCCGAACGACTTGTGAAGTAGCACCCTTTAGGACCGTAATTGGCGCGGAAACAAAAAAGCCGCCCGGCAAAAGCCGGGCGGCGGGTTAAAATCTTCAAAAACTGCAATTAGTCCACAACCTTGATGGACGCGACGGTCAATTCGTGTTTGCCATCATGTTCCGCTACCGTTCCGTGTGCTTCGACCTTTTTCTTCGCCGAGCAAACTTGCTTGTGAAAATCCTTGCTCACAGTTTTGTCTTTTTTGTCTTTCAGGAAATAGACCACTTCTTTTCCTTCGACTTTCGCAACGATCACATTCGCGCAGGCATCCGATTTCTTTAGCGAACACTTCGCGCATTGTGCTTCACCTTTGATTGTTTTTTCAGCGTCATCCGCAAATGTTGTGGTAGTGGCGGCCAAAAAAAGACCAGTGACCGACAGAGCGACTAAGATTCTTTTCATAGTGATTTTGTTTAAGATGATTATAGGTTTTAATGGAACCGACCGTTCAATTAAGCCAGTTGAGCTCCAATTGCAAGTGGAATTCCTAGGAAACGTGGAATCCGGCAATGCTGATTTTGGAGCGAGTGTGCAGCGTGGGGCGCTCTTGCGATGCAGCGCTCTGTTAGTTAAGTGCATGGTATTGAATAACATGAAGAAAAACGATTCCTCGATCCATAGGATACTGATCGCCGATGACCAGGCGGATGTTCGTGAAGCGCTGAGGCTATTGTTCAAGGGGGAAGGGTATCGCTCGGACGCGGTCTCAACGCCCAGGCGCGTCCTTGAATCGTTGAAAGACGAAGATTTTTCGCTTCTTCTAATGGATCTGAATTACGCCCGCGATACGACCTCCGGCGAGGAAGGACTGGATTTATTGACACGCGTTCAGGCTGTGGATGCCGCTCTTCCCATTATTGTGATGACGGCTTGGGGAAGTGTGGAGGTTGCGGTGGAAGCGATGCGCCGCGGAGCGCGCGATTTTGTTCAGAAGCCTTGGGATAACGCGCGGCTGATTTCAATCGTCAGGACACAGATAGCGTTGAGCCAGGCGCTGAGAAAAGGACAACGATTGGAGGCGGAAAACCGGCTCTTGCGGAGTGAAATGGAGAGTTCGCTGATTGCAGACTCACGGGCGATGAAGCCGGTTTTGGAGCTGGTTGAGAGAGTGGGGCCTTCTGACGCGAATGTCCTGATCACCGGACAAAACGGAACGGGGAAAGGAGTGGTGGCGCGAACCCTCCATAGACTTTCGGCCCGTGCGTCTGGCTCGATGGTGACGGTGAACACCGGCGGACTCTCCGAAGGCGTATTTGAGAGTGAACTGTTTGGACATGTCAAAGGCGCGTTCACCGACGCGAAAGCCGATCGTGTTGGCCGATTCGAGCTCGCGGACGGAGGAACACTGTTCCTGGATGAGATCGCCAATGTGCCGATGAATCAGCAGCCCAAGCTGCTGCGAGTGCTGGAGACCGGCGAATTTGAGCGTGTCGGCTCTTCGAAGACGCACCGCGTCGATGTCCGGATTATCTCCGCAACCAACGCAGACTTGAAGAGCGAGGTGGAACAAGGGAGATTTCGCGAAGATCTGCTTTTTCGATTGAACACAATTGAGATCCATCTGCCACCGCTGCGCAGCCGCAGGGAAGATGTTCCTCTCCTCGCTCGCCATTTTCTTGACCAGCATTGCCTGCGATACCGAAAATCAATCGAAGGTCTGGAAGAATCAGCGATGCAAGCGTTGCTAAACCATCCCTGGCCGGGAAACATTCGTGAGCTGAGCCATGTGGTCGAACGCGCGGTGTTGATGGCCCAGGAGGCTCTTGTGAAGGTGGCGGATTTGGGGCTTCATGTGGTAAGGGAGTCGGCGGAGCGGCGGTTGGAGGATATGAGCCTTGAAGATGTCGAGCAGTTGCTCATCAAGAAGACATTGGCCCGGTTTGAAGGAAATGCGAGCAAAGCTGCGGAGTCTTTGGGTTTGAGTCGAAGCGCGTTTTATCGGCGGCTTCAACGATACGGGCTGTGAACAACGATTCTCAGCCCGTGGAAGCTGACGGCCCGTTTCGCATTGAATGGATTGCATTAAACTCATGGCGCGAGAGCTGAGATCAGCGGCGACGCACAGGAAACCTTCCTTCGAATCGCGTGTTTTCTGGCTGACGGTGCTGACTGGATTTCCAGGTTCCCTGACGGCTCTTCTGCTCCTTTGGCTCGGAAACTACGATTCCAAGACTCAATGGACGGGGACCTTCTTCCTGGTCCTGTTTTGGATTGGATGCGCCCTCACGGTTCGCGAGAAGATCCGGTTTCCACTCCAGACACTCTCGAACCTCCTGGCCGCGATTCGGGAGGGGGACTATTCAATTCGCGCCCGACGCACGCGGAGGGACGACGCTCTCGGAGAGGTGATGATCGAGTTGAATGCGCTCGGCGAAAGCCTGCGCTCACGGCGGTTGGACGCGATCGAAGCCACGGCGCTTCTGAGCAAGGTCATGGCGGAAATTGACGTTGCGGTTTTCACATTCGACGGCGAGCAGCGGTTGCGTTTGGTGAATCGCGCGGGAGAACGCCTCCTGTCGCAGCCGTCGGAGCGGTTGCTGGGGCGGGCGGCCGATGAACTGGGACTGAGCGATTGTTTGCAGGACGAGCCGGCTCGCACGATGCAAATGACCTTTCCGGGAGGCATGGGCCGGTGGGGAATGCGGCGCAGCACGTTTCGCGAGCATGGCATTCCACATCAGTTGCTCGTGCTAACCGATTTGAGCCGAACATTGCGCGAAGAGGAACGGCAAGCTTGGCAGCGGCTGCTCCGGGTGCTGGGTCACGAACTCAACAACTCGCTGGCTCCGATAAAATCGATTGCCGGAAGCTTGGAGAGCCTGCTCGCAAAAGAGCCACCGCCGGAGGATTGGAAAGAGGACATGCGGGGAGGATTGACGGTAATCGCGGCTCGCACGGAAGCGCTCGGACGGTTCATGAGCGCTTATAGCCAGCTTGCCCGGCTGCCTCAACCGCGGCTTCAACCGGTGGACCTAAAAGCGTCGATTCAACGCGTTGTCGATTTGGAAACCAGGATTCCCGCAGTCACCCTGGCCGGCGATTTCCTAACCGTGCGCGCGGACGGCGACCAATTCGATCAGCTTCTCATTAACCTGCTTCGCAACGCGGTCGATGCTTCTCTCGAAACCGGAGGCGGCGTGACCGTCCGATGGCACAAGACGGGCTCGCATATTGAGCTTCACATCGAAGATGAAGGACCGGGACTTTCCAATACAACAAACCTCTTCGTTCCGTTCTTCACGACCAAACCGCAAGGGTCTGGAATTGGCTTGGTATTGAGCCGCCAAATTGCCGAAGCACACGGTGGCTCGCTTAGCCTGGAGAACCGCGTCGATTGTTCCGGGTGTGTGGCGAAGCTCCGGATTCCCGCGTAACTGAAACCGCAAGAGCGCGCTCTGTGTCAGCGGACAGGTGGCAAAACGTTCCACGTGCCCGGAATATCAGCGGCTCGCACGCTCGTGATGGACATGACTCTCCGTCGTTAGAGCGACCAGAACGTTTGCGTCCGGCAGCCAGACGGTCACAGATCATCCTCAAGTTGACGGACGTCCTGGCTGCCTACTTTCCGAATGCAGTCAAAAGTAGGGATGCCGGTCGTGCGTTTCTTGCGAGGCTTCGAAGTATGGGAGGCGGGCTGCAACAGAAGCCGGTTGACCGCTTCACTCAGTGAAATCCGCTGGTCGCGCGCAAAGGATAATGCCATTCCGTGCGCTTCCTCCGAAAGATTCAGCGTGGTTCGCATAAATGCACATTGATGTAATGATGTCAATCCCGCGACGACCTCCTCACGGCATGAACGTTTGATAAAACCGCCCGCGCGGATCCACACGAACATCGGCAGTTGCCGCAGATAACGCTGATTGAAAGAGATAATGAGACTAGGTTGCGCCGATCACAGGCGTTCCCAATCGGACGAAGTCCTTAGCATGCCTTAAGTCCTGTCTTTCTACGCGTTCCCGTATTCTGCGGGCTCATCTGCTTTTTCCAGGATCGAACAAATCGGCGACGCGTGAATTGCGGACGACTGCAGTCCGCACTTGTCTAAAAGCGGCGACCGAATTCTCGCTACGAGCGCTATGCCGCGACGGCTCTGACGGCGCGGTTCTGTGTGGAGCGTTTTCGGGCGTTTTCGTCCAGAATCTTTTTTCGCAACCGCAAGTGCCGGGGTGTCGCCTCAACATATTCGTCCGGGCCGATATACTCCAGTGCCCGTTCCAGGGACATTCGAAGCGGCGGCTCCAATTGAATCCCTTTGCCATCGCCTGAGGACCGCATGTTCGTAAGGTGCTTGGCTTTGCAGGGGTTTACCGGAATATCGTTTTCGCGCGCATTCTCGCCCACGATCATTCCCTTGTAGGTTTTTTCGCCGGGAATCACCATTAGCCGCCCGCGTTCCTGGATCATATTCAGCGCATAGGCGGTGGTTTCGCCGTTTTCCATGCTGACGAGAGAACCATTTTTGCGGGCTGCAATCTCGCCGCGATCCCGGCCGTACTCGTGAAACAAATGGCTCATGACACCAAGACCGCGTGTGGAATTCACGAGATCGGTTTCAAAGCCGATCAGGCCGCGCATCGGAATGAGCGCCTCCAGGCTGACCTGATCTCCGTGGTGCTCCATGTGGGTGATGTCTCCTTTTCTGTTTGCAAGGTTTTCAAGCACGGATCCCATCGCGTCCTTTGGAATCTCAACGAACAGTCGTTCGATCGGCTCCAGCAAATTGCCGTCGCTGTCTTTCTGATAGATGACCTCGGGACGGGAAACGAGCACCTCGAAACCTTCCCGCCGCATTTGTTCGACGAGGATTGCGATCTGCATTTCACCGCGACCGCTGACGTTAAATATGTTCGGAGCCTCGGTCTCTTCAACACGGATCGCGACGTTGGTTCGCGTTTCCTTGATCAAACGCTCTTTGATATGGCGGGCGGTGACGAGTTTGCCGTCGGTTCCCGCGAGTGGGCCGTCGTTGACGGCGAATTGCATCTGGATGGTGGGCGGATCGATCGGAACAAACGGCAGCGGCGCGCGATCCTCGGTGTCGGTGATTGTTTCGCCGATAAACACATCTTCAAATCCAGTCAAGCCGATGATATCTCCCGCGTGCGCCTCCTCGATTTGAATCCGTGTGAGGCCTTCGAAGTGAAAGATCGTGGTGACCTTGGATTTCTCTTTCCCGCCGTTTCCATGGATGCATACAGCGGGATCGCCGACGGAGATTTTGCCGCTGTAGATTTTGCCGAAAGCAATTCGACCGAGGTAATCCGAATAATCGAGATTCGCGACGATCATTTTGAACTCCAAGCCCGCGTGCGCTCGAGGCGGTGGGATGTGTTTGATAATGGCATCGAAAAGCGGCTCCATCGTTCCGCTCACGTGATCCATTTCCACTTTTGCATAGCCGTCTTTGGCGCTGGCGAACACCACGGGAAAATCCAGTTGCTCATCGGTCGCATGGAGTGAAATGAACAGATCGAACACCTGATTCAAAACCTTGTGAGGCGCCGCATGCTCACGATCGATCTTGTTGATGACCACAATTGGTTTGGCTCCGGCTTCGAGCGCTTTTCGAAGCACGAATCGGGTCTGCGCCTGAGGGCCTTCCGCGGCGTCCACGACCAGCAACACACCGTCGATCATATTCATGATCCGCTCGACTTCGCCTCCAAAATCGGCGTGTCCCGGTGTATCAACAATGTTGATGTGGAAGTTCTTGTATTTGAACGCGGCGTTCTTCGCTTTGATGGTAATGCCCTTTTCGCGTTCCAAATCCATGGAATCCATGATTCGCTCTTCCGAAGAGATGGCTTGGTTTGCGCGGAAGGTTCCCGATTGCTTCAGCAAGCAATCGACCAGCGTTGTCTTGCCATGATCGACGTGAGCGATGATGGCGATATTGCGTATATGCTCCATATGTAAAAAACCGTTCTCGGGCTGCCGAGCCGGGTAATGTGGCGGTTTATTGCCAAACGTCAAGCTCTGGAACGACGTTCCGAATTGGTGCGAATTGCGCCAAAAGAATTGTTACCCTGGCTGGGTGGCTGAGGAGGGGAAAATGATTCGTTG
>JAQBVM010000008.1 GCA_027623095.1 Verrucomicrobiota bacterium | reverse complement strand
CCGAAGAAGCCGTATCCTTACGCCGAAGAGGAGGTTGCGTTCGAGAACCAAGATGCCGGGATCACACTTGCTGGAACATTGACGATTCCCAGATCCCAGGGACCGCATCCCGCCGTTGTATTGCTAACCGGGTCCGGGCCGCAGGACCGTGATGAAGCGATTATGGGGCATCGACCGTTTCTTGTCCTGGCAGATTACCTCACACGCCAGGGGATCGCGGTGCTTCGGTTTGATGACCGGGGTGTTGGAAAGTCGGGCGGATCCTTTGGGAAGGCAACGAACTTGGACTTTACTTCCGACGCGTTGGCGGCGGTCGCGTATTTGAAAGGCAGATCGGAGGTCGATTCAAAACATATTGGATTACTGGGGCACAGCGAGGGTGGCATCACTGCGCCGAGGGCGGCTGTTCAATCGAAAGACGTCGCGTTTATTGGTCTATTAGCTGGTGTGGGTGTGCCGATGGAGGAACTCTTGTTTCGACAGGGCCAGGATATTGCACGGACCATGGGCGCCGACGAAAAAGCTCTCGCGAAGCAAACCGAGATACAACGCCGGATCTTTAGTATTGCCCGGGAGAACGGAGGCGACGCGAACGCTGAGGACGCGATTCGCAGTGTGTTGGAAGAAGCCACGGCCGATTTGACGCCCGAGCAAAAGAAGTCGCTGGGTGTCACCGACGCCAACATCAAGTCTCAGGCAAAGATGGTCCTGAGCACATGGTTTCGCGATATTCTTTCCTATGATCCGCGTCCGATACTGCAAAGAGTGAAATGCCCTGTGCTGGCGATAAATGGGGAAAAGGATCTGCAAGTCGCCGCAAAGCCGAATTTGGAGGCCATCCGTGACGCGGTGCAAAAAGGAGGCAACATGAACGTCCTAACGGTCGAGTTGCCGGGCTTGAATCACCTGTTCCAGGAATGCAAAACTGGGGCGATTTCCGAGTACGGCCAAATCGAAGAGACGATTAATCCTGCCGCATTGAAGGGCATCTCAGATTGGATTCGAGAGAAAACAGGATTGTGATTTCTCAGCGAAACACGAAGAGGCTTTTAAACTCCCGAATATTTGTTACAGACACGGGAGCGTTATCGAGACACACTCCCCATTTAACTCGAATGGGAAAAATGAAAATAGCATGAGTCACCGTACAGTCGGAGCCCGCGCGGAGTACCGTCGGCAGGAAGGGCAACGCAGCATGGATTCCGTCAACCTGGCGGAGAAGTTTCACCAGTTGAAGTCCTTGACGGTGGATCTCTCGTTTTATAGTCCTGAAGGCGTTACCCGAAACAGTCATATCAAATACACCGTAAACCTCACCAACGCCAAGGCGTTGTTCCGATTTGATTGCATCAATGGCGAATGCGTGCGCGGCGATTTCGATCTCAGCAACGAGCTAGCCGACGCTGTGGCCGCGCTTCGCACTACTGTGACCGGCAAAAAGTGCTGCCAGGGCTGGCGCTCGAAGAACACAATCGACCGGGCTCATTGCCACAATATTTTGCGATATACCCTCAAACTGTCGTATTGAACGGGCCAATGGCTTTTGCGTGAATCCGCAAAAACGGACTATGAAGACGGATTTCAATTCGACGAACGTCGAACATCGTGCAGACGCTCCAGCTTGGAAGGAGATCGTTGCTCGTTACCAGAAGCCGGCGATCTGGCGAGCCGCATGGCAAGCCGGGAACACGCTTGTTCCATACGCCGTTCTTTGGTATTTGATGTACCTCAGCTTGGCGTTTACCTATTGGATAACCTTACCTTTGGCGATTTTGGCGGGGGGGTTCCTGGTCCGAATCTTCATTATTTTCCACGACTGCGGGCATGGCTCGTTTTTTAAATCCCGGAAGGCAAATGACGTCTTGGGCTTCATCACCGGTGTGCTGACCTTCACGCCGTACTTTCACTGGCGATGGGAACATGGTCTTCACCACGCGACTTCGGGCGATCTGGATCGGCGCGGGGCGGGTGATGTGTGGACTTTGACTGTGCAGGAGTATCTGGAGGCTTCACGCTGGAAGAGGTTTTCCTATCGGCTGGCGCGGCATCCGATTGTGTTGTTCGTGCTGGCGCCCATGTTCTTATTCCTGGTCAAGCACCGCTTCTCCTTTGGGAAGGCGAGCCGGCGCGAGCGTGACTCGGTGCATTGGACGAATTTGGCGATTCTTGGAATGGCCGCTGGTCTGTCCTGGATTCTTGGATTCGAGGCGTACTTGCTTATTCAATTGACTGTGATGGCGATCGCTGGCTCGGCCGGCGTGTGGTTGTTTTACGTGCAGCATCAATTCGAAGGAGTCTGTTGGGAACGCCGAGAGGAGTGGGACTATGCCGCCGCCGCGCTCGAGGGCAGTTCGTTCTACAAATTGCCCAAGGTGCTGCAATGGTTCTCGGGCAACATTGGATTTCATCACATTCATCATCTGAGCCCCAAGATTCCCAATTATCATCTGGAGAAATGCCACAAAGCGGAACCGCTGTTTCAAAAGGTAAAGCCAGTCACTCTCTTCTCCAGCTTCAAAGCGGTAAATTTCCGCCTCTGGGATGAACAACGCCGCGAGTTGGTCGGTTACGGCCGCCTGCGAGCGATTCGACGGAAAAAGAGGCAAACTTCCGCGACTCGCTTCTAGAATCCGATATCCCGCCTGCCAAGAAGACAACACCGTCCGACCGCCGGCGGTTACTCGCAACGATCAGGCTGCGCCGCGCAAAGATGCCTTGGGAGCGGTCGCGAATTTGGGTGCGATTGCAAATGCTGCAAAAGAAAACCCGGACCGGCTTGTTCAGAGCCGATCCGGGATTGGAGCCTCAAAACTGATCCGAACTATCGTCGGACTCGCAAGAACAGCCTGGATCCCGCTGGTGTGACGCTGTGCGGAGAAGTGGCTCCCGCTACGGCGCTCCAAGGGCCTGTGATGTCGGAGGCCGATTCAAGTGTCCCGCCGCCGTCCCAACTCACCGCTATCGTGCCGCCTTGGCGGCTTGCGCTCAACGTTGGAGCGGAACCGCCTTTGTTCGCGGTGACTCGAACATTGTCGATGGCCCAGAATCCCTCAAATTGATCCGGATCACCGCCTTGGGCGTGAAAACGGAAGACTGCGTTCTTAGCGCCCGCAAGGGCGGGAACTTCGAGATAGTGATGCATGAAATAGGAGGCTTCTGTGCGGTCGGAAAGAGCCTCTTGATAGGTCAGAATACGGCTGAAGTTCGCGCCACCGTCGGCGCTGGCGAAGACTTCATAGAAGGCCGACGCGTTGCCATGCAGCCATTCCGAATCGAAATCCAAAAAGACCACAGTGGCGCTGCTCAAGTCCAGCGAGGGAGTGTCGAGATTGGCGGCTTCGTCAATCGAGGGGCCTTCATGCCAGAGCGCATAGTCACCCCCGGCCAGCATCACGAGGAAACGTCCGTCGGTTTGAGCGTTGGGATGGAAAAAATCGCGCAGATCCGGAAACGCCTCGAAATCCGCGTTGCTCATTCGCTGCATCGCTTCGTCCGAAACCTCATAGAGAGGGCGATACTCCTTGAGGGCTTTCAGAAGGTCAATGTTCAGAGGACCTCCGATGGCGCCCTGTTTGAGCCATTTGCCAGCCGCGTCTTTGACCGGTTCCGTGCCCCATTTTTGAGTCAAAGTCGGCGTGTTCTTCCATGTGGCAGGTATCCCTGCTTTAAAATCTTCCGTTAGGACAACATCGGTTCCCATGGGCGCCGCATTATTGTCAATTACCAGATTGTCGAGCGCAATCCACCAGGCGTCCGCCGGTTCGTAGTACCGGAATCGAGCCCGGACGTCGGCTTTGTCGTTGGCTTCGGCGGGAAGCTTCAGGTGAACCCGTCCATGGAGCCCGCTCCAGCTCTTCGTCTGTGAAGCGCTGCCCAATTTCGGGTATCCGCCGATTTCGGCTGCGCCGTCGTAATCCGGGTCGTTATTCAAATTGTAATTGTAGCCTTTGATGGGGCGTTGAGGTTCGGCGGTTTGCCAGATCGGAAGCCAGGTTTGGCCTCCGTCGATGGACACCGCGAAATCGACAATGCATTCTCCGTTGTTGTTGTTTTCAATCTCGGTATCCACGTGAAGCCAGGCTGCGGTGCTGCCGGTAGTGCTGAACTTGGGCGTGATGGCCCAAAACTCTGACTTGGAACCGATGTTGTCGGAGCCGCCCGCTGCGTCCGAATCGGTCAACAAATACCGCCCGGTGGACTGCGTTCCGTCGGCTGTAGGCGGGAAAAGATACAGATCTCCGGCTGGATTTCTAAAGTCTCCGCCGGGGTCGGATCGGAGGTAGGGCGGAACCACTGCAAATTCAGCGCCTTCTTCCAAGGCAAATTCGTTTTTGCCGAGGTCCCAGCCTTTGGTTACAAGGGATTCGGATGTCTCCGTGTCGAAGTTTTCGGAGAAATAGACTTGTGCTTGTGCAGAAGTCGAGGCGAAGGCCAGGAGTCCCGCAAGCGCGATTCTGAGTTTCGTTTTATCGATCATAGTATTGTCATTGGATTGAACTGAATGAACCTACCGTTCATTGGCGGAGCTAACAGTAGTGTTTCGGGGTCTTGGAGCAAGTGGAATTATCTTTCCAGATAGCGAACTTGAGAGCTTGGAATCTTTCCAGATAGCGAACTTGAGAGCTTGGACGCGGCTTGGACGCACGACTTGGTCCGCATGTGTTTGCAGGGTATGAGTTGGGAGTTGACGATTCAGCAACTACGCCTCATCGAGAATAGCCCGTGATCGACGCGAACCGATTCGCGCCCCCAAAACAGGCTATTGAAAACCGCCGGTAGGTGAGGGCTAATTCTTCTTCACTTTGGATGCGCTCTTCAACTGAGTAGTTTTTGGGAGGAGCTCTTCGCGTTGTGTTGAGCTCAAACGGATCTTCTCTTTGTGGTCCTCGGTTATCGCGACGATTCGGCTGGAGAATTCCGGCGATGAAACTAATCGTCACAGGTTTGTGACGCTTTTGGCGTAGCATAATGAATGGCATTCTGTTAGAGATTTTAACAAGTGGCACGGTTGAGTTGGCTCGAACCCGGAACTCCGGTCGTTTGACGGCCGATTGGAAGCGATGCGATCCATATCGAATGCGTGGCAGGATTCAAGATTGCGTCAAAACTGACAAAAACATTCGGTTCAAGAAGAAATTGGTATGAAGCAAATACGGCAGACATTTCCCACCAAAGACCCAATCCCGCACGAATGGAATCTTCGTTACCGCGCGCGTGGGGGATTTACGCTGATCGAACTGCTCGTTGTCATTGCCATTATCGCAATCCTTGCGGGAATGCTCCTGCCTGCTCTTGGCAAGGCCAAGGAACAGGGGCGGCGCGCCAAGTGCATCAGTAATCTCAAGCAGATCAGCCTCGCCGCATCAATGTACGCTGAGGATAACAACGATTCTTTCTTCCACAACAACGGCGGGATTCCAAACGACGGACAATGGTCCTTGAACCCGCGAGTTACCGCAATTCTCCCGAAAGATCATGGGCTGGCCTATTGGGCGATTGGTTACTGGGATTACTACAGCGGGACCAAGGAACTGTTTGCCTGTCCCAGTGCAAAGACAGTCGATGAATGGCACGATGACAACCGATACTATCCGAAAAGCTTTTGGAAAAACTCTACGTATGGCATGGCCAACAACCTGATTGTACCGTACAACTCGTCTCTCGGGACGACTCCGATGAAACTCAGCACGTACAAGAGTCCCCAAACCACCATCTTCTGCCAGGATGCAGCCGAACAGAAAATGGAAGGCCCGGACGACAGCATTGGATTGTTTCCGGGAAGATCACAGATTCTGACTCAGTGGATTGGACAACCTCCCGGTAGCGGTGGATTAGGGGCGTCGCTTTACAGCGGTTACAAGTTTGAATGGGAATACTACCGGCACAACCGAGTTTGCACCACGCTGTGGGTGCCGGGGAATGTATCGGGAATAAAATTTAACAACTACAAAGGTGTGGATTACCGATGGTACACAAGTGAGGTGCCATTGGACTCGCCCAAGTTTTGAACACGGACTCCTTTCTTTTTGTCTTCAATTCCGCTTATTCAATCCATCCAATGATTCTAAGAAACCTTCTCTCCATGAACCGACCCACCCCTGCACCCCTCCCGAGAGGGGACCTGAAACCGGTGCATGCGACAAAGCTCCCCTCCTCGGAGGGGCTGGGGGTGGGTTCATGGTGCCAATTCGCGTCGGATTCCCGGAGGTTTTCACTTTCCATTTTGTCCGCGTTCTTGATGGGTGTCGTCGCGCTTGGCGGATGCGTGAAGGATCCTGCACCGCCCCAACCGATCGCTGTGGCTGACGCGCCGGAAAGTCTTCAGGAAGCGTTTAAGGGAGCTGGACCTGAAGTCGCTCAACTGGTTAATGATATTGTCGGGGCGTTGGGGAAAAAGAATTTCGGAAAAGCATCCCTGGCACTTCAGAGCCTTTCCGGTCGTTCCGATTTGACGCCGGATCAACTCGACTTGGCGGCGCGAGCGATGTTGTCAGTCAACGAGGCCCTTGCCGAACAAGCCAATAGCGGGAACGAAGAAGCTCAAAAAACTCTTCAATTCAAGCGGATGACAAAATAATGGCGCAGCGTTCTGGCCTCTCAGAATCGCTCAAAGCTTCCATTCGGCGAGCGCAAAGAAGTTTCAGTCAGATTAGTATTAGATAGAACCGAAAAACCAAAGATACTCAGAATCCTATGATACAACTCAGTAAAACCTTCATACGAGCGGGTTCACTACTCGTAGCGACAGCGATTGGTATGGTGTTGCAGGCTCAGCCTTCCGGACTCTGGAATTTTGAGAACGGAAATCTGGCAGGCACACCGGGCGCCGCTCTGGGCTACGTGGACGGGGCCGGTAGTACAACTTCCCAGCAGACGAAGTTTGGAACAACAACCTCTTTCGGGATACCCGATATTGGAGGTGCTCCCGCCAGGGTGATGCAGTTTGGCGCTTTCACGGCGCCTCAGGGTTACCCCATTCCAACGCCGGGTGCTCCCAACGGCGGTGGTACACTCGTGAATAATTGGACTCTGATTCTCGACATTCTGTATCCCCCTGCATCCGATGGAAAGCTGCGCGCAATTATTGAGACGGACGGCGGTACGATTAATCAGGATTCGGACCTTTTTGTGGGCCCAACGGGAGGGCTGGGTGTTGCCGGAAAATTCGACGGAAAAATGGCGCCCAATACCTGGTATCGAATCGGATTTGTCGTTAACGGGGAAGAAAAGATGATTCACAAATTCATCGACGGCGTTGAAGTGGGCAAGCAGGGAACCGATACGGTGGACGGGCGCTGGGCGTTGCTCCCGAATTCGCCGACATACTTTTTGAATGACGACAATGGGGAAGTGGCCGGCGGCTACGTCAGCAGTATTCAGATGCGCGGCGAAGCATTGAGCGCCGGCCAAATGCGGGCGCTCGCGGGCCCCGTGGCTTCGGGAATTCCCGTCACTCTTCCGCCCGTTCCTTCGGGTGTTGTTCAATGGATTCCCGGTGGGGAATTCTCCAGCCGGTCCACAACAATTGGGGCGGTGATCGATCCAGGTTCCACTACGATCGCGGATAGTTCGATTTCGCTGAAGTTGAACGGCCAGGCACTGGCAAGCCCTTCCATTACTCGTGCGGCGGGACTGATCACGGTTCGCACCGCGAGCCCGCAGACACTCAATCCTACGACGAAATACACGATCGAAGTCACGCTGACCGACAGTTTGGCAGGTCAGAAGAAGGTGACCCGGGAGTTTACGGCAGCGCTCTTCTACGAAGATTTCGAGGGACTGCCTTTGATGCCAAACAAGGAGGAAGCGGCCGCGTTCGAGAAAGCCTTCACACACACGCCTCCGGCTGGTTGGAGCATCGACAATAGCAAGTTCCCCGCAGTGGTCATTAGCGCTGAGAACCCAGACGACGACGGCGACGGATACGCGGATCTCGATGGACGGTCAGAATGGGCCGGTTGGAGTTTTGCCAATAAAGATTTCTGGATCGCTTCTGACAACCAGACCCGCGACCAGTTTTCGCTGGGGCAGGGGACACTGGCGATTGCGGATCCGGATGAGTGGGACGACTTGGCCCACGCGGTCAGTCTCTATAATTCGTTTCTCAAGACTCCAGTAATCGCTCTTGATGGGATTGCTCCCGGCTCGGCATTTCTGAAGTTTGCCTCCAGTTGGCGGCCGGAGGGTTTTGATGACAGCAATGTGACGAAGTTCCCCGTTGGCCCGAATGGTGAGGCGATCAACAACCAGACCGCGATTATCACCGTGAGCTATGACGGAGCGACGCCGGTCCAGGTTTTTAAGTATGACTCGAAACAGGGAAGTCCGACATTTAAACCCGACGCGCAGAATGAGTCGGTGTTACTGCAACTCAATAATCCGGCAGGCGCCAAGTCCATGGTCCTTTCATTTGAAATGCGGGACGCGGCCAACGACTGGTGGTGGGCGGTCGATAATATCGTGATCAACGCGGGATCCTCGCCGCCGATCATTACAAAGCAACCGGCTGCTGTGGAGGCAAACGAGGGCACACCGGCGGCTTTGTCGGCTGTGGTTGCGGGAGACGGATTGAAATATAAGTGGTTCAAGGGCCAGGGTTCCGGGAGAACGGCTGTAGCGGGAGCAACCGGACCTTCTTTGGACTTTGCCAAGGCTCGAATTGAAGATACGGGTTATTACTCGCTCGATATTGTCAACGGCGCCGGTACGGCAACAAGCGCGCCTGTTAAATTTACGGTTCTTCCCAGCACAACGGGACGTTTGGTGCTGCTTAATGAGAACTTTGACAGCCTTCCTCTGGGACCCAATATCGAGGAAGGAATCACAACCGGCAGTGGCGGCCCGAAAGAAAAAGTGTGGACAAAGACCGGCCCGAGCGGTTGGACTATTGACGACACAGGTGTCCCCGGCGTGGGAACGGCCGGCGATGGGGTTACTGAATGGGCGGGCTGGAGTTTCGCCGATCGCGCGTGGTGGGCCGAAACAACTGGTGACCAGCAGCGGACGGGCTTCACAAAGGGCACCGGCGCTTCCGCCATCGCCGACAGCGATGAATGGGATGACATCGGGCACGACGCGGGAAACATGGCTACCTACCTGAAGACCGCACCCATCGCCCTCGACGGCGTGAAACCGAATTCAGTCATCTTCAAATTCGATTCGAGCTGGCGTCCGGAAAGTCCTCAGAAAGCCAGCATCAAGGCTTCTTTCGACGGTGGGACTCCCGTCGATGTTCTCCTGTATTCATCTGATACAAACGACCCAAATTTCAGAGGGGATGAAGTGAATGAAACCATCGCGGTTCGGATCAATAATCCGGCAGGCGCGAAAGCGATGACGCTCACGTTTGGTTATTTCGATACACGGAATAATTGGTGGTGGGCGGTCGATAATCTGCTTGTTGTCGGCGATCCGTCCGCCAATCAGCTCTATTTTGAAGGGTTTAACTCGGTGGCGCTGGGTCCCAATGTGGAAGAGGGCATTGCAACGGGGAGTGGCGGCGCTCAGCCGAACGTGTGGTCAAAGACCCCTCCGGCGGGATGGGCGATTGATGACAGTGGTGTTCCGGGCGCCGGGACGGATAACGACGGTGTCCGCGAATGGGCTGGCTGGAGTTTCGCGGATCGCGCATGGTGGGCAAGCACGGCGGGAGATCAACGCCGCACCGAATTCCTGAAGGGCACCGGAGCGATCGCGATCGCCGATGGCGACGAATGGGATGATCTGCCTCGCGCAGCCGGGAAAATGAATACGTTTCTCAGCACCCCGGCGCTCAACATTACAGGTCAACCGGCGGATTCCGTGGTGCTGAAGTTCGACTCGAGCTGGCGGGATGAACCGGATCAGGCGGTTAATGTGACGGCCAGCTTCGACGGCGGTGCGGCGGTGGAAGTGATGCGCTGGGAGTCAATCGAAGGCGGACCGAATTTCCATAATGATGAACCGAACGAAAGCGTGACGGTCGCGCTTCACAACCCGGCGGGCGCGAAGTCTGTTGTGCTCACGTTCGGTTACCTGAATGCCGGCAACAATTGGTGGTGGGCGATCGATAACATCGAGTTGCAGGGCGGCGCTCCCGCGGCGCCTGCGATGGCGACGATTCCTTTCTCGGAAAACTTTGACGGTTTAGAACTTGGGCCAAACGTCGAAGAGGGAATCAGCACGGGCAGTGGTGGAGCCAAAGCCAATGTTTGGACGAAGACTCCGCCGCCGGGATGGATGATCGATGATAGCGGCGTCCCGGGAGCCGGAACCGACAATGACGGTGTTCGCGAATGGGCGGGCTGGAGTTTCGCGGATCGCGCTTGGTGGGCAAGCACTGCGGGAGATCAGCGCCGCACCGAATTCCTAAAAGGAACGGGAGCGATCGCGATTGCCGACGGCGACGAGTGGGATGACCTGCCTCGCGAAGCTGGAAAGATGAACACGTTCCTCATGAGTCCGATGATCAATATCGCAGGGCTTGCGGCGAATTCCTTGGCGCTCACATTCGACTCGAGCTGGCGGGATGAACCGGACCAAGCGGTCAATATTACGGCAAGCTTCGACGGCGGCGCTCCTGTCGAAGTGATGCGTTGGGAATCCATTGAAGGCGGTCCGAACTTCCATAACGACGCGCCGAACGAAACGGTGATGGTTCCGCTCAGCAATCCGGCGGGCGCCACATCAATGGTTTTTACCTTCGGTTATCTCAACGCCGGGAATAACTGGTGGTGGGCGATCGACAACATTGTCGTTGATGTTGCAAAACCACAGTCCAACATCGGCATTTCGCAAGCCGGAGGCCAAATTACGATCAGTTGGCAAGCTGGGGGAGTTCTGCAATCCGCGGACTTAATCACCGGACCGTGGACGAATGTTGCGGGAGCATCGAGTCCGTTCTCCGCAACGCCAACGGGACCAGGAAAATTCTTCCGAGTGCTGCCTTAACGGTTAGCGCGTTTGATTCACAAGCCTGGAAGCCTGATCAAAGGTTTCCAGGCTTTTTACCTTTTTGGGTGGGGTGACACTCTGCGGAGCCGCAAGTTAGGCGCCCATATGAGATGTTCGCTTCGCGAAACGCAGTGTCACCCCACCATTGTTCATTGCGACCGGTTGCCAGTCACTTTCGCTTTAAAAGCCTCAATTCGTTTGCGAGCATCCGCAAGTTGATCCGAGCTTAGATCGCCCGCAATGTTGTCCCTCGCTTTAGCGGCGTCGGAAAGTCCTACTTCGGCGGCGAGACTATGCCATTTGAGCGCCTCCACCAGATCGACGGCCACATCTTTTCCGCGTTCATACCGTTCGGCGAGATTGTAACGAGCCAGAGCGTCGCCCTGCTCGGCTGCCTTTTGATACCAATCCAGCGCGGTTTTTGGGTCGCGCTGCACGCCTCTGCCGAGACCGTACATCCCAGCCAAATTGTACTGCGCATCCGCGTAGCCTTGCTCCGCCGCTTTGAGATACCACTGCGCTGCCTCCGTTTCATCGAGCGGCACGCCCTGTCCAATCTCGCAAAGCACCGCAAGATTATATTGCGCTTTTGCAATCCCTTGCTCGGCAGCCTTCCGGTACCATTTCGCCGCTTCTGCGTAGTCCATCTTCACTTGCTTTCCCTCGGCATAGATTTCGCCAAGGAGATTTGCCGCCTGCATGTCGCCCGCTTCGGCTTTCGCCTTCGTCTCCGCGAACTTGGGGAGGGGAATTGTAACCGACTGCTCCTCGGGGCTCTCGCTGTTTCCACAACCGCAAAGAAGACCAGGCACCAGAAGGCTGACCATCAAGAGAGCGGTCGCGGCGCCGCGGTCGCGGCGGAGCCGGCCCATTCCGAAGTGAACCGCAAGGAGGGTCGGCGATTTCGAGGAAACGCGAACCCGGTCAGTTTGCATGCCGCCGGGTTGGGCGATTTTTCCACTCGGGATGCAATTCATTCATCGATTCGAGTCGGCCCCAAGGCGTTAGTCAAGCCCATCGTGCTTTTGGCCGCAAGGCAGACGTCACTTCTGCAGATATTTCACGACCGCCTCCGTGCGCGTGCGCACGCGGAGTTTGTCGTAAATATTTTTCAAATGCCCGTGGACTGTCCAAGGAATGATCCCAAGCCGCAGGGTAACTTCCTTGTCCACGCATCCTTTGCTCAGTGTTGCTTCTGGGATGCGTAACTTCCAGGCGAATTTTCACCGAAGGAAATGCTTGAGAGCGGGTCATCACGTGTCTTAATGGTACGCCATGCGTTTACTTTGCCTTGCAGCGACATTATTCTTCCTCGATGTCTCAGGGTGGCCGCAAACCGGTCCGCCAGCCCTTGTGCAGATGTTGGTGCCGGGTTTCGTGGTCGAGGAATTGCCGATCAAGCTCAGCAATCAGAACAACCTGCGCTTCGCACCTGATGGCACGCTCACTTCATTGGGTTATGACGGAAAAGTGTGGCGACTGCGCGATTCCGATGGCGACGGGCTCGAAGATGTTGCGGAAGTGTTTTGGGACAAGCCGACGCTGAGTGTGCCGCTGGGCATGGCTTGGAGCACGCGCGGACTTTACGTTTCGTCCAAAGGCAAGATTTCGCTGCTCAAAGACATTGACGGGGATGGAGAGGCTGATTCCGAGGAGACCATCGCGTCAGACTGGCCTCGGACGGACGTTGGCTCCGGGGGAGTGGATGCGACGGCTGTCACACTTGATGCAGAAGGGAACGTGTATTTCGGCTTGCTGGTTGCTGATTACTCGAACGCATTCCGCCTGAGAAATCGACGGGATTTGAAAGCCGATGACGTCGCGTGGTTGAAGCAGCAAGGTCGGTGGCGCGAGCCCTCCGGCGTGAACCCGGATGAAGATCAATTTTCGCTTTACGATATTCGCTCTCGGCGCGGCACCATTCAAATGTGGAATCCGAGGACGAGGCAGCTTTCGACAGTGGCAACTGGCATTCGCGTGCCCGTGGCGCTCGCGTTTAATCGTGCAGGCGATCTCTTCAACACCGATCAGGAAGGCGAAACGTGGATGCCTGACGGCAATCCGCTCGACGAACTGAACCACATTGTGGCCGGACGCAATTATGGATTCCCGCCGCCGCACAAGCAGTGGCTCCCGGACCTGATCAGCGAGCCTGCTGTTGTCACCTTCGGACCCCAGCACCAGAGCGCTTGCGGGTTGGTTTTTAATGAGCCACGCGCGCCTTTAAATGCGCAGGCATCCGCAGGTGATGCGCTTCTGGCTCTGCCAAGCGCGCCGGCACAAGGGCTGTTTGGGCCACGGGCTTGGGAGGGTGACGCGTTCATTGCGGGCGAATCACGCGGAAAGATATGGCGCGCGAGCCTGCTGAAAACGCCGGGCGGCTACGTCGGTTCAGCGCAAACAATCGCGCGGCTTTCGATGCTCACGACGGACGTGGCCATTTCTCCGGCCGGCGCGCTTTATGTCTGCTGCCACAGTGGAGCGCCGGATTGGGGCACGGGACCGCAAGGGGACGGCAAGATTTTCAAGATTACCTATAAGAATGCACTGGCACCGGCGCCTCTCGCTGCGTCGCCAGCCAGCCCAACGGAACTGCGCGTCACGTTCGACAAACCGCTGCATGGGGACGTGACGCGTTCGGTCATGACCGGCGGCGCCTGGATCGAGTATGGTGAATACGTCAGCGCGGGTGACCAATTGGAAGTTCTTAAACCGCCCTACGCCGTCGTTCAACAACAGGATGCCACACCCCGCGGACGCCTTGGTATCCGCACCGCGCGCCTGGAGGACGGCGACCGCACATTGGTTTTGCAGACAGATCCTCATCTGCTGGCGGTGCGGTACGCGATCACGATTCCAGGCATTAAGGGGCGGGGACAAACCTCCGATGGTGAAACAGCCTATTTGGATTACGATCTCACGCAGTCATCGCAACCGCTTCCGATCGATGCCGCAAAAATTTCGCCTCAGACCTGGAAGCAGCCGCTCGACTGGGCGCCCAAGGCACGAGCATCCGCGGGCACGGACAGCCGCGCACCGCGCAAACCCGATGGCGATTGGGAACATGGGCGCCAAATGTTTTACGGCGCTGAACTCCAGTGCGGAAAATGCCATCGCGTGCGCGGCGAAGGGGGCGCCGCCGGACCGGACCTTAGCAATCTGATTCATCGCGACACCGGGAGTGTGTTGCGCGACATCCGCGAACCGAGCGCCACGTTGCATCCCGATTACGTCGGATTTCAAGTCGAAATGACGGACGGCGACATCGTTCAAGGGTTCGTCCGTTCGCAGAACGAAACGTCACTCCAGCTCTTCGATGTCGATGGAAAAGAGACAGTGCTTGCTCGCGCCCAAATCCAAAGCGTCCGCCCGACGGAAATAAGTCTGATGCCTTCCGGCCTGCTCGACGGACGAACGGAAACCGACGTTCTTGATCTGTTGACATTCTTATTGTGGGAACCACCACAGCACGCAATTCACCGAAGTAAACTGCCGCGATCGGAACTCTCCAGTTCAAACCTTCGCAGCGACAACGAGGCACCGGTCGAACTGCGACTTGTGCTCGTCGCTTCCAAGCAGGATCACGGGGCCTCCCAGCATGACTATCCGAATTGGCAAACGAATTGGTCGCGCCTGTTGACCGACGCAGGAGTGAAATCCGTCGCGGAAACGGCATGGGAGTGGCCGACATCCGCGCAGTTCGGGACTGCGGCAGTTATGGTGTTCTATTTCTGGAATCACGACTGGTCTGCCGCGCGTCTGGCGCAGCTCGATGCGTTTCTTGAACGCGGCGGCGGCCTTGCGCTGATTCACTCCGCGGTTATTGCCGACAAAGACCCGGAATTCCTGGCGAATCGGATCGGTCTGAGCGCTCAACCGGGCCGCAGCGGCTTTCGGCATATGCCGTTTGATCTTCAGTTAATGGACCGCGAACACCCCATCACACGCGGCCTGCCAGAACGCATCGATCTGCTTGACGAACCTTATTGGCCTCTGATCGGAGATATTTCGAGCGTGCATGTTCTTGCTTCAGCGAACGTGGACGGCGAATCGCGCCCGCTTATTTGGATCCGACAGAAAGGCGTCGGCCGCGTTTTCGTGAGCATTCCAGGACATTACACGTGGACTCTCGATGATCCATTGTTTCGCCTGTTCTTGCTGCGAGGGATTGCTTGGGCGGCGGGAGCAAACCCCGATAGACTTCAGGATGTGAATGCCCGCTAGCCGCTCCGTTCGGATTGCGGCATCTCTATAATTGATAGTCCGCGCGCTTTTGGGAAAGGCTCTCGACGACAACCCGCTCGCATGTCTAGAGTACGCTTCTTACGGTCGGCGCCGCAGATTAGTCCTGCAAAAACTATGAAAGACACCCTAAATATTGAATAACCTTGGACTATGATCTGGATTGAGTATGCGGACGAGTTTATAGCCCAAATAAAGGAGGCTCTTCCGCCGGATCATGAGATGCAGAAGCATGAAATATTTCCTGCCATCAAGTGGGAGAAACGTCCTATATTTATCGTCGAAGACGACACGACTAACCAGACGATTCTCATGAACTTCGAGAACAAGAAGCGATGGAAAAAGACGAAGTACAAGGTGCCTACGATGCGCGTGTTCAAAGACACGGCGGAAGTCGCGAAATTGATCAAACGCGACCATCTTGCGGAATGCGCGAAATACAACGAGGACGGAACACTGATATGAATGTGGGATCAGACATTGCAGCCGACGCCGGTCACGTAGTTGGGGAAAGTTACGACTTCCAAACCATTCGCAATCACCTCAAGGGCGAAACGGCGCCGCCTAATTTTGTTATTCACCGGGATGGCTCGATTCTGGGTTTGTGCCTCGGTTTGTTGTGGAATCCGCGCGCCGAAGACGAACCGTGTGAAGTCTGGGTTGGGAAAAAGCGCGACCTTCCCGGGTGGGGTTTGAGACTGGCGGATACCACCGGGCCGTTCCCAGTCTATGTGCGGCGTGAGGAGGGCGGTCAGTGGATCTATAAAGGCCTATACGAGGTGAATGGGAGCAGCACGGAGCCTGAAGCCATTCGACAACGGCTCCAACCGCCGGTCATTACCGGGATTTCCCGGATCGTTTTTCTCAAGCGCGCCGATGTCGTCCTGCCGCCGCCCTCCTCTCAATAGCAGACCTCCAGTCGCTCGTAGTCACCGTTCGATCGCCAAGCGATTGAAATTGGCTCGCCCGTCTGTCTTGCTGTTGTTAGTTTCCGCGCCCTTAACAGATGTCTGCTGACTCGAACCAATCAAGATCCGCCAATGGCGGCGCGCCCGACTCCGCGGCGTTGGTGGCGCAACTCATCGCGACCGCGGAATTGCTGGAGAAAGTGGCGGGTAATCGCGCGCTCTTGGCCCAACTTTCCGCCGAGGAACGCACGCGTCTGCTCACCGCCGCAGGCCAAGTTTATTGCCCTGATCTGAAGGAACGTCGCCGGTTTGTGAAGGCGCGTGTGAAACTGCGCAAGGCGGAGAAGATCCAGCGCGACCAATCAAAGTTGCACGAAACCGGCATCCGAAAGCTCCGCCGGAAAAAAGTCTTCACCACACCGAACATTTTCCCACCGCAGGACTTTGAGCAGCGTGAAGTCATCGATAACCCAGGGTTCCGAGAGGTCGTGGATCCGCAAAATTGCTACATCTGCAAGCAGGACTACTTAAGTCTCCACGAATTCTACGATCAGCTTTGCCCCGCCTGCGCCGAGTTGAACTGGCGCAAACGGAGCGAAATGGCCGACCTAAGCGGGAGGGCAGCGCTGCTCACGGGAGGCCGCGTGAAGATCGGCTACCAAGCCGGCATCAAGCTGCTCCGAGCCGGAGCTCGGCTTATCGTCTGCACCCGTTTTCCGCGAGACTCTGCGATGCGCTATGCCGCCGAACCCGATTTCGAAGACTGGGGTCGCCGACTCGAGATCTTCGGGCTCGATCTGCGCCACACGCCAAGCGTCGAGGCGTTTTGCCGGCATCTGCTGGCGACGCGCGACCGGCTCGACTTCATCATTAACAACGCCTGCCAGACCGTGCGGCGCCCGCCGGATTTTTATGAGCACATGATGCAGCGCGAGACGGCGTCGCTAAGTGCGATGCCGGAGAAGGCCCGCGGGCTGCTTGGCGCTTACGAAGGCCTGCGCGGCTATCACATTCTGCCGGAAGGCGATTCCGCCGTGGCACAACGCCACATGTCCGAAGTTGCGGGGTTGACTCACGCAGCAGAGTTGTCCCAGGTTCCGCTTTTGCCGGACGAGCTTGCCGCGCAGAAAGATTTGTTCCCCGAAGGCCGGCTCGACCAGGATTTGCAGCAGGTGGATCTGCGCGAGCGCAATTCCTGGCGGCTCACGCTCGCTGAGGTGCCGTCGGTAGAGGTGCTCGAGGTGCATCTAGTGAATGCGATCGCGCCTTTCATCCTGAACGCGCGACTCAAGCCGCTGATGCTCCGAACTTCCGAACGCGACAAGCACATCGTCAACGTCTCGGCGGTGGAAGGGCAATTTTACCGAAAGTTCAAGACGACACGCCATCCTCACACCAATATGGCGAAGGCTGCGTTGAACATGATGACGCGCACTTCGGCGACGGATTATCATGCCGACGGGATCCATATGAACGCCGTGGACACCGGGTGGGTGACCGACGAAGATCCGGCGCACATTGCGGCGCGCAAGGTTCAGGACCATCTCTTCCATCCGCCCCTGGATATCGTGGATGGCGCGGCGCGCATCGTTGACCCGATTATTTGCGGCTTCAATACCGGCCGGCACATCTGGGGGAAATTCCTCAAAGATTACCGTGAGACGGATTGGTGAAAACGAGTTCAGTCTGTAGCATAGCGCCATGAAGAACGAGAACCGAATTGTCGGAGAATATGCCTCGCTGGCTTGGGTCATAAAGCTCAAACAAAATCTTCAAAAGTGAGCCATATCGAGTTTTTGAAGAAGTAGAATTGTACAAGCAATTGAGCCTAAACTGGATCCTGCGGTCCGACCAGGAGCTCCGAACAGTTCAGAAAATCGGAAGCCACAACGGTGAACGAGTAAGCTCTGCCCAATTTGCTTGTCACTCCGGCTTGATTTCATCAAAGCATGATTCGCTAAAATCCAATTGGTAGATCATGCCTTCGTAGCCTACCGCGTAGATGTGGCCCGCTTCATCGCTGCCGAACGAAACGAGTCCCTGTGGAATGCTGCCGATTTGACGGATGTTTTTCAGAGTGCCGTTTTCCTGGGTCAGACCAAAGATTCGCTTCGAAGTGTAATCACCGCACAGATACACGCCATAGAACGAGGATTGTTTGTCGCCGCGATAGACGTGGCCGCCCGTGACTGAGTTGCCGAATTTGCGTTTGTAGGCAAAGACAGGCGTCGTGAAGGTCCGGCCTTCCTTGCGATACTCGTTGGAAAACGGTTCAAATCCTTCGTACACATTCCAGCCGTGGTTCTCGCCGCGATGGACGATGGCCACCTCCTCTTCCCGATCCTGCCCGACATCCGCGAGCCAGAGATCGCCGGTAACACGATCGAAGCTGAAGCGCCACGGATTGCGGAAACCGTAGGCCCAAATTTCCGGACGAGCGCCCGCCCGACCCAGGAACGGATTATCGGAGGGGACGGCGTAGGGCAGGCCGTCTTCCGTGCGGTCCACATCAATGCGCAGCAATTTGCCGAGCAACAATTGCAAATTCTGCGCGTGCCCGTTGGGATCGTTGTGAGGCCCGGTGTCCCCCATGACAATGTAGAGGAAACCATCCGGCCCGAATGCCAGGCAGCCCCCGCTGTGATCTTCGGCTACGCTCACGATCTTTATTATTCGGCGCGCCGGTTTTCCTGAGTCACCCTTGAAATCCGCTGTGAATTGCTTCTCCACGATGACGGTGGTGACCTTGCCTTCCTCGAACACCTGGTACTTGAGGTAGTATTTCCGATTCTGGTGAAACTTCGGGTGGAAAGCCATGTCGAGCAAGCCGTTTGGCCCGCGCAAACTAAACACTTCACTGGTGAGATCGGCGAACACAGTTTTTTCCTCGCCCGCCTTGGTTTTCTCCATCCGCCAGATCATCCCCTTTTGATGCAGCACCAGAAAAACATTGCCGAAGCCGGGCACCTGATGAAACGCGGTTAGTCCGGTCTGAACCCTCGAACGTGGCAGCTGAAGTTCTTGGGGAAAAAATGGCTGGGCGGTCACCGGCTTCGCGAGCACGGGAATGAGTCCGGGCAGGCCGTGATTGCTGACGAGGATGGATTCCGGTTGCCGCAAGGCCGCCAAATACTCCGTGAGATCGGTGAATTCCTGGAGCGACAGAACGGCGTGGGAACCTTCCGGCATGAGTGAAACCGTGCTGCCCCGCTGCTCCTTGATGTCAGGAGTGGCGATGGACACGAGCTTGCCGTCCGCGCCCATCAGTTGCAAGCCGGCTCCGGTCGCCTGTTTGAGGACACCCTGGTATTCCTCACCGGCTTTCGTTTCCACGATGACCGTGCCATAGCCCGGAGAGATCGTGGCCGAGGGTATCAACACGGCTTCCACGAGATCGCGGCGTCCGAACTTGTCGCCCACCGCGAAGAGATCGGGTCCGGCTGTGCTGGCACGGCCATCCACCGAATGGCATTTCGCACAGGCGAGTTTCTGCTCGTTCGCGAACAGGCTGGCTCCTCGTGCGACATCCCCCTCATGGGTTGTGGCAAATATCCGATAGGCATCTAGGCTTGGACTCTGGGCGGTAACTTGAGCCGTGGGGGCTTGGGCAAGACTTGGAAGTTCACTGCTCCATACAAAAGCAAGTGACAACAGACAAACGAAGACGCGAGGGGTTAACGTTTTCAATCCGCGGCGAGAGTGTAGATTCTTTCGGTCAGGGTCAAGCCGCCTTCCGGATCCTTTTGGACGATCGAGATCTGGACTTCATGGCGGATTCCTGCGCGGATTTTGGATGGATGGTTGAAGGCGCCACGCTCTCCGAGTTTGGCACGCACGAAGAGCTTGCAGGCGAGCGCGGGGGTTACGCGGAACTCATTGATTTGTCGATGACGTGTGGGCAAATCTTAACAAGTTTGCATTTGCCTTGCCAATAATTGTCGTAACGATGCCGTGATGGGCAAAAAATCGCGTTTCAAGAAACTTCGGCGTCAAGTTGGAGGGCAGTCTGATTGGTTGCCGGGCCAAATCGAACAGGCGGCCCGATTGAAAGAAGAGTTCCCGGAATGCCGCGTCGTTCGTGTTAACGGCGGGGAGAAAATGTCGGAGGTTCTCGGAACGTTCGCGGAACCGCTCTTGGAGCACGCAACGACCCGCGAAGAAAGGGAGAAGGCTTTTAGCTTCGCAACCATCGTTTGGAATTACTCGATCGCACGACTGGATCCAGGAATTGGATTCGGCCGGGATCTCGACTCGATCCTTCGAGACCCAAGAACACGGGAAGTATTCGATCTGATGCTCGCCAGAAAAGAACTGCTCTATCCGGAAAACCGGAGGATCATTCTTGATTTCCAATTGAACGACACTCCAGAAAAGTATCACTTGAATGTCGTATCGACGATGCGCCAATCCGAACCCGGGGCCGACGCCTCCAATGGCGCTAATCCTACCCCCGAAATCAAACCACATTCTCAAAACCAGGCAGGCAGCAGAATCAACCAATCTCCTTGACCGTCGGTTTTGAAGCTCTCATTCTCAATCAGCAATGGCTTTCAGCTCTCGCATCCTCCTGGTCGATGACGAACCCTTCTTTCGTTCGGTGCTGAAAGCATTTCTTAAGAAAATCGGGTTCGCTATCGAGGAAGCTGACAACGTGGACGACGCGTTATTGAAGCTTCGCAAGTTCGATCCGGAGATTGTTCTTCTGGATATAGTCATGCCAGGAAAATCCGGGAAGGAAATGCTGGAGGCGACGAAAAAGTGGAAACCGGCATGTCAGGTGATCATGGTCACCGGGATGCCTTCCGAAGAGACGAGAACCGAGTGCCTATCCAAAGGGGCTTTCGCGGTGATACACAAACCAGTCGAACTTGAAGACCTAAGAGCCACAGTGCTTGCAGCAATTGAAGAGAGTCGGGCGGTCTCTTGAACACCGAGGAATTCGGGGCTCCACCGAGCCTTCAGTCTCGCTGCCGATCAACTTGATGCTTCCACCTTTCCCTGATTCGGATGTTCTCCGGTCTCGTCTTCGTTGTCCTCGCTCGCCGGTTCGGAGGACTCGACGGAAAGCGTGAATTCGGTCTGAGGTTCCGGGCTCACGGAGACTACCGGTTTGCGTATCAATGTTCCCTGATAGCTGTATCCGACCGCAAAGACCTCGGTGACCTGCGCCCTCGGAGGCAGAGACTCTTGCGCGCTCGCCAGTTGATGGGCATTGGGATCAAACGTATCGTAACGATTGGCCCCCACCGGCACCAGACCGACTCTTCGTGCGGCGTCGCGGCACGCAAGTTGGAATTGAATAAGCTGCGATATGAGAGCGGCCTGACCGGATCGAGCGCCAGCTTGGTTGAGAGCATAGACGTGATCGAGCACGCGCACCAATACTTGCAGCCACTCGCCCTCCGAACGCCGCAATTTCTCAACTTCCAGCCGAAGGTGCGCTTTTTCCGATTGATTGGCTTTCTCGAGGAATTGCCGAAACGCCAAAGCCTCTGTTGTGATCTGCTTGGAAATCTCGTTTGCGGCGGCAATCGTTTTCTCGGAATGATCGTGAACACTCATCCAATTCCCGGTTGCCTTGGCGATCGAATTCTGAATCTGCTCGAGATTCCGAATCTGAGCCAATGCGGTCGATAGAGCATTCGACTCCGCAAGCTTGGAGGCAGCATGATACTCCTTAAGGAATGGAAAGACACAAAGCCAGGCGCCAAGAGCGGTCGCAACAAGACAAAAAGCGATCTGCCAAAGCCCCAGAGGCCAATCACTCCGAATTACGATGAAACTGGCCAGTCCAAGAAGCGCCAAATCACTTACCAGGAACGGCCACTTCGGCAATCTCGCTGTGATATGTTCCGTCATCGGAGGAAAGGTTTAGGAGATTTCCCGAGCCGTAGCCATTCAAAAGTGTGACGAAGCTCCCACGTTGACACTTAAACGATCAAACTTTACGGTCTTGCTCATATGAGTGCGCTTCAAAGTTCGATTCTAGAACTGATCAGGCGGACTTCCGCCGAGATTCCGGAAGACGTGCAAAAGGCGATTCTTGATTCGCTTGAGCGCGAAAAAAAGGGAACGATTGCGGAAGCGGCGATGAGAATCATCGAGCAGAATATTGAATTGGCGAAAAGGAAATCACAGCCAATTTGCCAAGACACCGGAAGCATTCTTTTCTATGTGGATCATCCCATCGGATTCGACCTCTTATCGTTCGAAGAGACAGCGCGAACAGCGGTTCGCGAGGCCACGAAAAGAGGTTTTCTGCGCCAGAATTCCGTCGATTCGCTGAGCGGCATAAACGACGGCACGAATGTTGGCCCCGGTTCTCCCACATTCCATTTGCATCCGCACAGATCGAGTGACATCCAAATCCGGCTGATTCTCAAAGGCGGCGGATGCGAAAATGTGGGAGCTCAATACTCGCTCCCCAACGGAGCATTGAAAGCCGACCGCGATTTAAAGGGATGCCGACGGGCCATCTTGGACGCCGTGCTTCAAGCGCAGGGAAAAGGTTGCGGACCCGGAATCTTGGGGGTCTGCATCGGCGGTGATCGCGCGACCGGATACGAATACTCGAAGCGGCAGTTCCTCCGAATGTTGCCGGATCGCAATTCGAATCAGGAACTCGACCAATTGGAGCAGGAAATTCTGTCCACGGCAAATGACCTGGGAATTGGGCCAATGGGATTCGGAGGCAAAACGACGCTCTTGGGCGTCAAGATTTGCGCGATTAACCGGTTGCCCGCTTCGTTTTTCGTTTCGGTGAGTTACATGTGCTGGGCATTTCGGCGTCAGGGAATTCGACTCAAGGAGAACGAAGAAATCGACCAGTGGCTTTATTAGTCTCGTATGATTGAACTGCAAGTACCCATCGCCGAGGAGGCGATTCGCGCATTGAAGGTCGGTGACGCCGTGACGATCTCCGGCCTTGTATTCACCGGTCGCGACAGAGTTCATAAATTCTTGCACGACGGCGGCGAACTTCCCAAAACACTCGAAACTCAAGGCGGCATCGTCTATCACTGCGGACCGGTGGTTGTGAAAGACGAGGATGGAAAATGGATCGTAAAGGCTGCCGGACCAACAACGTCCATTCGAGAGGAGCCCTATCAAGCGCAGATTATTCGCGATCTAGGACTTCGCGGAGTCATCGGGAAAGGTGGAATGGGCGAAAAAACCCTCGCCGCATGTCAAGAGAATGGCTGCGCCTATCTTCATGCAGTAGGTGGTGCGGCTCAAGTGCTTGCCGAATGTGTGAGAAGTGTGAAGGATGTGCATTTTCTTGAAGAATTCGGCTCTCCTGAAGCGATTTGGGAACTCGAAGTGCAGGGTTTTCCAGCGGTCGTAACGATGGATGCGAACGGGAATTCACTTCACAGAGACATTTTGAAGGCAAGTCAAGAGGCGCTCGCCCGCCATATTTGACATCCTCGTGCCTTTGAAAAGCGGCGACACGTGGACGAATCGGTATAAGAGCCACCATGAGCGGCGAGCAAAGTTTACTGAGCGATCGCCTTAAACGGAAGTGCCGTATTCTGATCATTACTGTTGCGTTCGCGTCTGTTGGTTCGAACGTATCCAAAGGCCAAAACATCGAGCCGGTTTCGTCCACCTCCAACATTCTCACTCAAGCCGTCCAGATTCTAAACCTACCTCGCGAGTCAGTTCTCAAATCATTTCCCGCCAGGATTCAGGGAATTGTCACCTGCTTTGACGAACGTTCCGCCGTATTCTTTGTACAGGACCAAAGCGCCGGGATTTATATTCAGGCGCTGAGCGTGACGAATCAATTGACTGCGGGAGATCGCGTCGATATTTCCGGAGTTACCGGCTCTGGATTGTTTGCGCCGATGATTGATGCTACGACAGTTGCGGTAACCGGCCGCGGACGGCTGCCAGATCCAAGATTGGCCGCGATTGCTCTTCGGGCAGGCGATCATCACTTCCAAGCGTATGTTCCAAAGAATAGTTGGCTATCAAGCGCCTGGTGGCCGCATGTCACTGGCAGCCTCGTTAAAGTTACCGGAATTTGGATTCGCGAGACGGAGGGCGTACACGGCACCCGGCCCGGCGGCCCGATGCTCCTCATGCAATCATCAAAGGATCTCTTCGTGAAAGGACCTCCGCCTTCCAAGAAGTCTTTCTTCCTGATTTGGACGATTGCCGGAGTGCTTTTAGTATTTCTCCTGGTTTACAGTTGGACTGTGTTTGTTCGAAAGCGGATTGAGAAACGCACCTCTTCAATTCGAATGCAGGCACTGGCCATTGAGGAGCGTTTTCGAGATCTATTCGAAAACGCCAACGATATCATCTACACCCACGACCTTTCAGGCCGCATCACCTCCATCAACCAAGGGGTTGAACGAATACTTGGATTCTCTTGCGATGAGATTCTCGGCAGGAGCATCGCTGCACTCGCGGCGCCACGGGAACGCGGCCGTGTCGAAGAATTTATTGAAGATTGCATCAGGGGCAACACCGCCCGAGAGTTTCAATTTGAAGCCACAGCCAAATCCGGCGATCGTGTCAATCTCGAGATCACGACCCGGATGCAGCATCAGAATGGCTCGGTTTCAGGAGTCCAAGGGATAGCGCGGGACGTGACGACAAAACGGAACGCTGAAGAAGCATTGCGCCGAAGCGAAAAGCAACTCCGGCAGTCATCCGAAGCTCAAGAACGATTAGCGCGTGATTTGCACGACAATGTCATTCAGTCCATCTACGCGGTTGGCCTCAATCTGGACGACTGTCGCCGGACTATCGGAAGCGACATTTCTCACATTGACACACGCCTGGCGAAGGTTGTCGCCCAGCTAAACGCTGTTATTCGCGATATTCGCGATTTTCTTAGTGGATTACGACCCCAATCAATTACCGGGGCGGAAATCGAGCCGGCTTTAAGATCGATCGCAACATCATTCGGCGATTCCTTTCTAAAATGCGTTCGTTTCAGCATCGATCCGGAAGCGGCCGAGCATTTGACATCGAAACAGGCCACTCAACTATTGCATATCGCGCGAGAAGCGATCAGTAATAGTGTGCGGCACGCAGCGGCCGAGAACACAGAGTTGAGTCTGATCATTATCGACGGAAGCATTACTTTTGAAATCCGAGATGATGGCGTTGGCTTTAATTCCGGAAAGCCCAAACACGAAGGCTCAGGATTACGAAACATGGCGGATCGAGCGCGGGAACTCGGAGCCAGTTTCAAGCTTGAGTCTCAACCGGGAAAAGGGACACGGGTGTCCCTGGAAATTCCAACTTGAAAGAACCAGCTAGAATTGCACCGAATCCGATTCGAGTTCTGATTGTGGACGATCACGAAGTCGTCCGTCTCGGCCTCAGGACTCTACTGGAAAGGTTTCCAAATATTGTTGTGGCCGGCGACGCGGGAACGGCGGCCAACGCGCTCGCTGAAGTGGAGCGCCTTTCACCCGATGTTGTTCTGCTGGATATGCGCCTCCCAGATGCCAGCGGATTCGTAGTCTGTCGCGAAATACAAAAACGCCCGGTGGAAACCCGTGTGCTGGTCCTAACCTCATTCGCCGATGACGAAACGGTATTCGAAGCGATTGAGGCCGGCGCGGATGGATACTTGCTAAAGGAAATCGACGGAGAAGCGTTAATTACTGCCATTGAACGTGTTGCGGCTGGCCAGTCAATTCTCGATCCCGTAATCACAGGCCGGGTGATGGGGCGTGTGAAAACTGCCGCGGAACCTCCGTCGAGAATTCAACTGCTCTCGGCCCAAGAGCGCCGTGTGGTCGCTCTTGTTGCCGAGGGCAAGACAAACAAGGAGATCGCTGGCAAACTCGGTCTAAGTGATAAGACTGTGAAGAACTATCTGAGCAACGTTTTGGACAAGCTCCACGTGAACCGGCGTTCCCAAGTGGCCGCGCTCTACGTTCAAAACGCAGGTAGATAAGAGCACCGCGGTTTCTCATTTTCGACTAGGCAGGCATCCTGCTACTACCGGTAACAACGGGGTGAACGGTTTGCCGGCCGTTTCAGCCGCACCGCTCGCATGCATGCTTTTATGGTGAATTTGTCGAACGTATTTCTGAGGAAAACCCGGAGAAGAACAGCCTTCACCTTGGTGGAAGTGATGGTGTCCGTAGCAGTAGCCGGTATTGTTTTTCTCGGAGTGTATGCCGGCCTCTCATCCGGGTTTGCCGTCGTTGAGCTCGCTCGAGAAAACTTGAGAGCGACGCAGATAGTGCAAGAGAAGATGGAAACGATCCGATTGTACACATGGAATCAGATCGCAACGCCTGGATTTATTCCCACAAACTTTACAGAAGTATTCTTCGCGGGAACTCAGTCAACGAGCGGGCTCACGTACACCGGAGCCGTGGAGATTGCCAGTGCCCCGATATCCGAATCGTACAGCAACGATCTTAAAGCCGTTACCGTCCGTGTGACTTGGTCATCGGCAAACGTTCCCCGCACTCGCGAAATGACGACCTTTGTTTCTCGATATGGTCTCCAAAATTACATCTACTAGGCGAGTGCGACTCCGTTCCCCTCGCCGAACTCAGGGTTGGCCCCAGAGGCGGCGCACGGCTGGGCGCCGGTTTGAATCTTGGAAACTCCAACGAAACGCCTCTGGTTTCACTCTGATGGAATTAATGGTCGCGACGGTGATCGCCGCGATCCTTGGATTAGGAACCGCCGCATTAGTCTTCTATAGCGCCCACAGTTTCGCGGCGATAGCAAATTACGTCGATCTGGACCATCGCAGCCGCATTGCGCTGGACACGATGTTTCGTGAAATTCGCCAAGCGAACCGATTAACGGGCTACACGCAGACGAGTCTGACGTTCGAGGATTACGACGGAGCAGAGCTGAAATTTGAATACGATTCGACCTCAAAAACCCTCACTCGATCAAAGGGAGGGCTTCCCGACTCCGAGTCTCTGCTGACCGAGTGTGTTTCTCTGCAGTTCTCAATTTTCCAGCGCAATCCGATCGGAGGGACCTACGATCAATTCCCAACCGCGACACCCGATACTTGTAAACTGGTTCAACTTCGGTGGACTTGCGCGCGCAAAATCCTCGGAGTGGATCGAAACACGGAAAGCGTTCAATCGGCAAAAATTGTGATTCGCAAACAGTAGCAATGAGACTCCGAACTTCCACCTCAGAAGGCAGCGTGTTGTTAGTGATTCTCTTCACCGTGGCCATTATCGGGATTTCCATGGCTGCGTATCTCGACATGGTCGGGAGCCAAAACATATCGACGATGCGATCGACACAATGGAATTCGGGGATTCCGATCGCCGAAGCCGGGATCGAGGAAGCTCTCACGCACCTGTATTACAATCCCATGAATCTGGCATCCGAAGGCTGGGTGCTGGCGAACGGGAACTACACAAAAGAGCGGATGCTTGGAACGTCGAAATACGTCATTTCCATCGCGACATCGAGTCCGCCGGTTATCGTGTCGCGCGCCTTCGTTCGAGTGCCGCTCGGCACAAACTTTATGGAACCTCCCCGAACGATTCGGGTCACCACGACGAACGATGCGCTGTTCGCGAAAGGCATGGTGGCGAAAGGCCAAATTGACCTGAGCGGGAATAATATTAGAACAGACAGTTTTGATTCTACAGATCCCGCCTACAATACGGGAGGCGCCTATGACCCGGCAAAAGCCAAGGACAACGGGGATATCGCGACGAATTCGGCTGTGATCGATTCCTTGAACGTTTGGAACGCGGATATTTATGGCAAAGCGTCCACGGGTCCCGGAGGCACAGTCTCAATCGGTCCAAACGGATCTGTCGGCAGCAAGAACTGGCATCTCGCCGGAAATAATGGGATTGAACCCGGCTGGGCCAGCGATGACATGAACGTAAGCTTCCCGGACGTCCAAGCCCCGTTTTCAGGGGGAGCGCTCACGCCCAGTTCAGGATCGGTGAACGGAACGAACTACACCTATGTGTTGACAAGTGGCAACTGGGAGGTCTCCAGCCTGAGCATGAGCGGACAAGACAACCTCATTGTTATGGGAGACGCGGTTCTCTACGTGACTGGCTCTTTGAGCCTTGCGGGCCAGTCGTTTATCACAATCGCAACGAACAGTTCACTGCATCTTTACGTTGCAGGAGCCAGTGCGTCCCTCGGGGGTAAAGGTGTCGTGAATACGCCGGGAAGTGCGATCAATTTCGTCTATTACGGCATGCCAGGGAATACAAGCTTGTCTTTGAGCGGCAACGCCGCTTTTACGGGCGCCATTTATGCGCCGTCAGCGAACTTTACGCTTGGGGGAGGCGGGAACAACACCTACGACTTCGTGGGCGCAAGCGTCAGCGCAACCGTCAAAATGAACGGTCATTTCAACTTCCACTACGACGAAAATCTGGGGAAGGCAGGACCGAGGCGCGGTTACGTCATTACTTCCTGGAACGAGATCTAGCTGGAACCGCCGTTCACGCTCCTACTCGGACTGAAGCGAACCTCCGCCATTGACCAAGAATAGAACGGCCATCCGAACAGCGAGTCCGTTCGTTACCTGTTCTAGAATCAACGACCGATCACCATCCGCAAGACTGCTGTCAATTTCCACTCCACGGTTGATCGGCCCCGGGTGCATGATCAAGGCGTCCGGTTTTGCCGAAGCCATGCGGGCCTTGTTCAATCCGAATAGGCTTATGTACTCACCAATGCTAGGGAACATCGAGCGTCGCTGACGTTCATGCTGGATTCGGAGAAGGTTGATAATATCGGCGTCGCGGATTGCTTCCTCAACATCGTGCGTCACGCGGCACCCAAACTGTTCGAAGGTTTTGGGAACAAGTGTCGAGGGACCGCACAAGGTCACATGCGCACCCAATTTTGTCAGAGCCCAAATCCCGGACCGAGCAACGCGGCTGTACAGGATATCCCCCAGAATGGTAACATTCAGGCCTTGAATCCTTCCTTTCCGCTCCCGGATTGTAAAGACGTCAAGCAACGCTTGGGTCGGATGCTCGTGCGCTCCGTCACCCGCATTGATGACGCTTGCTCCCAGAAACCGCGAAAGAAAATGAGGCGCGCCGGTCGCACTGTGCCGGACAATGATAATATCCGCGTTGAGTGCTTCTAAAGTACGAGCAGTGTCCTTGAGTGTTTCGCCCTTCTTCAGAGAGGACGCCTCGGCGGTAAAATTAATGACGTCCGCAGACAACCTCTGTGCCGCCAATTCGAAACTGATGCGCGTTCGAGTGGATGGTTCGATGAACAGGTTGACGACCGTTTTGCCGCGGAGCGCCGGAACCTTTTTGATCGAGCGCTCGCCAACAGCCTTGAACGATCTGGCCGTATCGAGAACCGCTACAATTTCCTCAGCGCTTAAAGACTGAATGTCTAGCAAATGCTTGCGGCTCCACTTCATGTTTTCTCCAAAAACACAAGGTCGTCGCCGCCGCTCTCCTTAAGTTCCACTCGAATCCTTTCCTCGGGAGAGGTGCGGACGTTCTTGCCGACGAAATCTGGCTGGATCGGGAGCTGGCGATGCCCGCGATCGACCAAAACCGCCAGTTGGATTGCCTTGGGCCTTCCGAAATCGTTCAGCGAATCCATCGCAGCGCGGATGGTTCTGCCGCTGAAAAGCACGTCATCGGCCAGAACCACAGTTTTCCCGGTAACATCAAACGGAATCCTCGTCGGATAAATCTCGTGGGCACCTCGGTGATTTAGATCATCCCGATGCATTCCAACATCCAAGGATCCTGTCGGGATCGGCTGCCCCCAAATCGTTCCGAGCAAGCCTCCCAAACGGTCTGCCAACCCGACGCCACCACGCTGAACTCCAACGATAACGACATCAGAGACAACGGCATTTCGTTCAGCAATCTCGTGTGCCATGCGACTCAACACTCGGGAAAGGGAGTTGGCGTCTAAGATGGGAACACGAGAATCCATTGACTTAAAAGTGGAGACCTCCATTGCGCTCCCGATTTCGGTCGAGAGCATTGTTTAGAAAATGCCGGGGCAATCAACGCGCACTTAAGAGTTGACGCAGTTGCCGTTGTTCCGACTCCGCCTCCACTTCGATCGATGCTTCAGAATCCAATCGGTGAGTGCGTGCTCAAAGCCAATATCACGGCCGGCCTTTTCCGACTCGATCCACTTGTGCCTGAGGATTTCTTCGCGCTCGGCCTGAAACTCACGGTAGAGGGAGGAGTTTTTCACCAAATCGTTGCCACTAGTCATAAATTGATGGCTCGATGCAAGCTACTATCAGTTGATGCTTCCGAGTTCCGCGGATAGTAACATGAGCATCACCAATGACAACAGTTTTCAGCATAATCTGCACCAATCTTTTCCATACACACTTTCTTCCTTGGAAGTGGTTAAGACCCGGGTGAAACGCACTTCCATGATCTCAATTCCATCGCTCGCGCAACGTCTTGGCAATCTGAAAGAACGGTTGCGCGGCGCGATGATCCGGACTCGAAACAACGACCGGAATCCCGTTGTCTCCACCGAGCCGAATCTCGGTGAATAGAGGAATCTCAGCCAGAAACGGAACTTTCTGCCGGTCCGCTTCTTTCCTGCCTCCGCCGTTTCCGAAAATCTCCACACGTTCGCCAGAGGGAGTTTCAAAGTAACTCATATTCTCGACGATCCCCAGAATCGGCACATTAACTTTGTGAAACATACCAATCCCCTTCCGCACAATACCAACCGAAGCTTCCTGGGGAGTCGTGACAATCACACCGCCGTCCAGCGGAACCGTTTGACAAAGCGAAAGTTGGGCGTCCCCGGTTCCCGGAGGCAAATCGACAAGCAGAAAGTCGAGCTCGCCCCATTCCACGGCATTGATGAACTGCTGTATTGTTTTCATAATCATGGGACCACGCCAGATAACCGGAGAATCACCGTCCACAAGAAAGCCCATGCTCATCAGTTTCACCCCATGGTTTTCCGGCGGAACGAGTTTCTCCGCCGCACTAACCGTGGGACGTTGGTTTATTCCCATCATCAATGGAATGCTCGGTCCGTAGATATCACAATCGAGCAAACCGACCGAAGAGCCGAGACTCGCCAAGGCACACGAAAGGTTTGCTGAAACTGTGGATTTTCCAACCCCTCCCTTCCCGCTCGCTATTGCCACTACACGGCGAACTCCAGGAATCCCCGATTGATTGGCGCCTGCGCCAACAGTAGGACTGCCGGATGTGGCGGCGGCGCTTTTGACGTCCACGTGAATCGATTTGACATCGGGCAACGCTCGAAGCGCGTTTTCACAATCGTTCTTGATTTGTCGCTGCACATCGGGAGTGGTGGAGGTCAATTCCACGGAAACACTGACCGCGCCGTTGCCAACGGCAACCTCCTTTACAAAGCCGAACGAGACAATGTCCCGCGAGTAGCCCGGGTACTTGACCGTCTTCAGCCGTTCTCTAATCGATTCTTCGTTCATCATGATCTGCGAGCATTCTTGGCCGATCGATCGGCAAATGTAAACACGCGTGCAATCGAATCTCCACCCTGGCAACCGCCGTTCCCGGAAGTCAACTCTGTTCCACGTCTTTAAACCCGAGTATTCTGCTGGATCGATGACTGTGTCTTACCAGCTTGAAACTCCTCCCAAAGCGGAGACATTCCGCGCAATTTGGATGTGACGCGAGCGAAGGACTCAGCGGCATCATCCATTTCTTCTTCCGTGTTATCCGCGCCGAGGGTGAGAATCACGCTCCCCAGCGCGAGCGAATGTTCCACTCCGATCGCCGCCAATACGGGAGATACTTTCACTGCTTTGCTGACACAACTTGTTCCACTCGCCACCGCGATCCCCGCGACATCCAGACTCAGCAGTTGCCCCTCGCCCTCGACAAACTCCGCACTCACATTCAGATTGTTGCAAACGCGGGAGGGCCCTAGTTCCGGGCCGTTGAGCTGGATAAAGTCGATCTCCTTTTCCAAACGATTCCACAGCCGTTTTTGAAGCCCGCTGACGTGAGCAATGCGAACCGGCATTCTCTGCTGGACAATCTCGGCCGCCACTCCCGCTCCCACGATCGACGGAACATTCTCGGTTCCCGCTCGTTTTCCGCCCTCTTGAATTCCTCCGTGAATCAGGTTTTCCAAACGCGCCCGCCGATTTCGATAAAGCACTCCGCATCCCTTTGGACCTCCCAATCGATGGACGCTGAAAGACAAAAGACTGACACCATCGGCGGTTACGTCGATCGGCAACCATCCCGCGCCGGCTGCGGCATCGACGTAAACAGCCACCCCGCGCTCGTTCGCGATGTCGGCGATTTCACGGATCGGTTGAATGGTCCCGATGTCGTGATTCGCAAGATGCGCGCAGATCAAAATCGTCTTGTCCGTCAACGCCGCGCGGATGTCATCCGGATTGATCACTCCACGAGCATCGACACCAACGCGCGTGCAAGTGAATCCGTTCCTTTCAAGGAACTCGATTGCTCCGGCGACCGCCGGATGCTCAATTGTGGAAAGCACGATATGGTTTCCCCGGCGCAAGCTCGCAAATGCCACACCCTTAACCGCAAGGTTCGCGGCCTCCGCGCCGCTCGAAGTGAAAATGATCTCTTCGGGAGATTGCGCATTCAAAAATAGAGCGAGTTGCGCCCGCGCCTTGCCGACAGCCTCGCGCGCCCTTAGTCCATGTTGGTGCAACGAAGAAGGGCTTCCGAACGCTTCGCCAAAGAAAGGCTTCATCGCCTCAAACGCCTCCGGCAAGAGAGGCGTTGCCGATTGATGATCAAGAAAAATATGGCGCATCGACGTTTGAGAATGTCACAGTGATGATTGAATCACCAGACGTACTCCGAGCGATTTCCATCGCGCCCGAGGAATTGCCCCGCATCCGCGATCGTTAATCTCCCTAGGGTCCCGACAATGCTTCGGGCGGATTCCTCAGCCAATATCTCGGCGTTCGGACCTCCCATTTCCGAGGCCTATTCATATTCCCACTTCATGATCCATGGGTCTTCCATCTCTTTCTGAAATGCCTTCAACTTTTGTTGGTACTCCCTTAGAACTTCCTGAAATTCCGGTCGTGATGCCAGATTCTCACCCTCATTCGGATCGGAATAAATATCGTACAATTCGAACGGCGGACGATGAATGTACTGGCCGACAGTCTTCTTTCCATAAGGGGCGCTCAAGCCTTTCTTGTACTGCCCCTGCCAGCTCGAAGCTGCCCAAAGATCCGACGCAAACGGATAGGGCAACCCAGAGGCAATGTTCCAGATCAGCTTGAAGCGTTTGTCTCGGACTACCCGCATCGGATAATACATTTGAATTTCGTGAAATGTGTGCGACGCGAAAACTGAATTCCAATGCTCGGCGTTCGGCTTGCCAAGAATTGAAATCCAGGACTTGCCGTGGTAACTGCGAAAATCATAGCCACCGTCGCGGTTTTCCTTCAACGCTTCGCCGCGCTGATTCCAATACTTGTCCGGATCAACCCAATTCTTCGGACCGTTTGTGGCCGGATCCAATCCTCCGCCAAAATCCAGCAGAGACGGAGTGATATCGATGTGACTTATCAGCGCGCTGGATCGAATTCCGCGGTTCGATTCGTAAGGATTTCGCACCACAAACGGCACTCGAAGCCCCCCTTCGTAAACCGTGGTTTTCGCTCCCGAGAACGCCATTCCGTGATCGGACGTGAACACAATCAACGTCTTGTCATAAAGGCCGTACTTTTTCAGGATCTCGATCAAGCGGCCCAAACCCTGGTCGATGCGCGAGCACGACTGGTAATACTGAGCGAGCTCGGAGCGGGTTTCAGGGGTGTCCGGAAGAAACGGTGGAATCGGCACACGGTCCGGATCGAAGAACACCTCGGAGATTCCCGGAAATGAGCCTCGATCTGGCTTGTTGCCAAAAAGATTCGGTTTGAGCTCAAGAGGCGATCCATTATCGGTTCCACCACCGCGATGCGGATCACTTGTGCCGAAATACAGAAAGAAAGGCCGCGAATCTTTCTCGTCCCCAATAAACGCGCGGCACTTCTCCGCTAGCTCCACGGTACTCCGCGAATTCCCCTGGAGGTACGTTTCAAAGCGATAGACTTCTTCCGGCGCCACATGGTATTTGCCAATCTGAGCCGTTCGATAACCGGCATTGGCGAGAACGCGAGGCAACGCAAGACTGACGACATTTTGGAACGACGCGAATTTGTGGAAGTGATGCTGGTGGCCGTATTGCCCGTTTTTATGATTGTGCAGACCCGACAGGATGACGGATCGGCTCGCGCTGCAACTCGCCGTCGTCGCAAACGCATTCAGAAACACGACACCGTCCTTCGCCAGACGATCCACATTCGGTGTCACAGCGACTGGATCACCGTAGCAGCCGAGGGTCGGGCTTTCGTCATCGGTCACGAAGAAAATAATATTTCGCTCAGCTGCGCGCGCCGCTCCGAGCATCGCGAAACCGGTGCCGAGAAGGATCAACAAGGGGAACCGTTTCATGCGGGTATTCTGGTTTGGGCGTGTTTATTGAAAAGAGATTCGAATTGGGTCTCGGAACTCTTTCGAAGGCTAATCAACACTCTTAAGGAAGCAAGAAAAGATTCCTCGTCTCAAACCCGTGCATCTGGACTAAAGATTATGTTTGAAATACCTCGAGATCAGGGAGATTTTCCAGGCATGAAGAATCCAAATCGACGCAAGTTCATCAAATCCGCCGTTGCTGCCGTAAGCGCGCCATTCATTCTGCCTTCGCGTGTTTGGTCCGCCGAAACTCCCGCAAGCGAACGAATCACACTCGGCTTCATCGGCGTAGGCAAACAGAACGGCTATCTGATGCGCAATATGCTTCAGAGAAAAGAAACACAAGTGGTGGCGGTCTGCGAGGTCGATACGACCCGGCGTGAAAACGCCCAAAAAACGGTCAACGAAAATTATGCAAAGAAATCGGGTGCCGGTTCCTCTAAAGGATGCGATGCCTACAAGGACTTCCGAGAACTCCTTCAACGGAAAGACATTGATGCGGTGGTGATCGCGACGCCGGACCACTGGCATGCGATCATCGCGATTTCGGCCGCCAATGCCGGAAAAGACATCTACTGCGAAAAACCTCTCAGCCAGTCAATTCATCAGGCGCGCGCAATGGTGAACGCGGTGCGCAAGAACGATCGCATTTTTCAGACGGGAAGCATGCAACGATCATCGAGCGAGTTTCGCATCGCCTGCGAGCTGGTTCGCAACGGCCGCATCGGGAAGATTACCTCGGTCAATGTCGGTGTCGGGGGTTCCGCAATATGGTGCGACCTTCCGGCACAGGAAATTGAGCCTGGATTGGACTGGAATATGTGGCTCGGACCGGCGCCCGAACGCGCCTATAATGAAGTGCTCAGTCCTCGAGGCGTGCATGATCATTTCCCAGCCTGGAGAAACTATCGCGAGTACGGCGGGGGAGGCGTTACCGATTGGGGAGCCCATCATTTCGACATCGCACAATGGGGACTCGGCCGGGATCAAAGCGGTCCCGTGGAGATCATTCCGGCGGCGGCTTCAAACGCTGATCATGGTGTGAAACTGATCTATGATGACGGCGTTGAGGTCAATCACGACAACGGCAATGGCATCACCTTCAATGGCGCAGGCGGAAAGGTAAATGTGAACCGCGGCAAATTCGAATTTTGGATCGGAGATCAGAAGAAGGCCGAGTCAAGGGGCGACCTGACTGCTGTCGAACGCGAGTACTTGGCGGATGCAAAGGTCCGCCTCTATTCCAGCCCCGATCACATCGGCGATTGGCTCTCTGCAATAAGAACCCGAAAGCGCCCCATCTGCGATGTCGAGGTCGGAGCAAGAACCGTCTCTGTTTGTCATCTCGTAAATCTGGCCTACTACCATCACGAGAAAATGAAATGGAATCCACAAACGGAGACTTTCGTCGGCAACACAGGCAATGCCGCCTGGTTGGATGTGCCGCACCGAGCACCCTGGAAACTGCCTTCATGAACCGAAGAGGAAGGGGAAAGGGGAATCCGCCACTCTGCGAAAATTAGAATGGGATACGCCTTGATTCTCGTCGAATCGACTTCGACGAAGGTCGCGGGTCGTGAACCCCGCCAAACAATCGATGCGAATTTGGAAAGGGTTCGATTTTCCAGGTCATGGCGTGACGCAGAAAAGTTCGATGCAATCTGCGAGACTCTGGCCTTGCGAGCAAACCAGTTGGCAGGAGCGGGCGCCACCTGATCCGTAATACACGCCATAGGAGAGCCCCAAACAGTTGACCAGGCCCCGGAATTGGTACGGCAGCGGCCAGTTATCGTCGTATTGCAAAGCCATGTCGCAGACACCCAAGAAACTGCCTTCCATGCTGCCGGTCAGCTTTCGATTGGAACCAACGTTCAAGGCGAATTGCATTTCCATCCCGATGAAATCCTGCTGGCTTTGCAGTTCCAATCCGAGGCCAGCGGGACGATTGAAAAACCGAACGAAGTTTTTCAACTCATCGTTCTGGCCGCCCAGAGCGAGGTCCCGGAACGAAATGGCCGGCAAAGGAATCGTCCTGTCGAAGTAACCGCCGGCATCGATTTCAATCTTGGGAAACCCGATTGTGTCCTGCGGCCATCCGTTGAGCCCGGGAATATTCAGAGTGCTGGAAGGCAATTCCACGCGAATTTGAGCGGAGCGGGCATTCCAAAGAAACTCGGTGTTCAAGTCGGTCTTCAATTCAAACGGCCCAAAAGCGAGCCGGTAGGGGCTCGCGGTTGACTCAGCGGCAAAACGCAGCACACCGTTGGCGGCGATGCCACTCAGATTGACGAAGGTGTGACCGAACGCGACGGCTCGAAGGCGTTCCACTCGGAAGCCAAACACGCCGTCCGAACCCGCATCGATCACCATCCGCGAGTTGGCATCGGTTCGAAGGTCCACAAAATCGTTCCGGAACAACGAAGCCGGCAATTGGCTGCCCGAAATCACGATGGGCTCGCGGATTTCCCTCAAGGCCAGGGTCACAGGCTTGCGATAAGCCCAGGCGTTATTCGGGGTTCGAATGGCGCGGAGTTCACCGTTCACAGTCAGTTGAAGGAGTGGATCGCGGCTTAGGCTCACGTTGCCGGGCCCGAGCTCGACCATGCCGGGAACCAGCGGAATAATCGAAGTGTTAGCGAAGGAAACTTGGAAATTGTCTGTGCCTTGGATCAACAGATTGAAATCCGTGGGCGGGCTCAATTGATTGTTGAGAACGGAAACCCCGGGCGAACGCGCGTTGAGACGGAGGAAACTGTTGAGTTGGTAATCGAGGTTCCAACTGCCAGCCGTTGCGTGAAACAACGGCGTTGTGCCGGCTATGTCGGGAAAGCGCATTTCACCGGCGCTCAACGAAGCCCGGATTCGATTAAGGCTGATAAACGCGTTGCCCAGTAAATCCAAATTGCCCAGCAACGGGACCGCCAGGTGTCCATTGGACAACCGGATCCACGGTCCCTGGGGAACATCGTTGGGAACGCTGGGCGTTGCGGCGGCAAGCTGAATGTTGCGCATTCGCTCCGAAGAACTCGCCCGTCTTGCTTGAGCCAAGTCCACTGTGCGAACATAGGACGCTGCAAATCGAGCCGGTCCGTTCCCGGTTTCAACCGTCCTCCACTCGAACGCGCGATCATTTGTCGGCGACCATGATGCGAATCCGTAAGCCAGACCCTCCCGCGTTTGCTGCCTGGGCGCGGCGATCGTATGAACCGAATTAGGCAGCCAATGATCGGGGCGGCTCGGACTGTCCGTCACCGTAAAAGCAACCGGCGTGGAGTAAGATTGGCCGTCGATGTCAAGCATGAGTCCGGCTGGGATTGTTTCAAAAACCACAGCTTGTTGCGCGAGCGTGCGGACACCTTCCAGGGCAACCCGAACGCTCGGTTCGATTCCATCGGTTAGAAGAATCAGTTCACCTCGGAACGTTCCTGGAACATCGGGATCGAACCGGACACCCACGGTCGTTGTTTGACCCGGCGCCAATTTTGAGAGGGGTGAGCTCTCCAGGGCAAACGCGCCGTTCGAGGATCGATCCTCCACACGGATCTGGGAAAGTTTCAAATCCGCATTGCCGATGTTCCGCACTTCGATCCTTTGCGCCGCGCCGACGCTTTCGTCGTTGAAACGAACTTGAAATGGCGCGTTCAACATTCCGATTGGCGGCGCGGCATAGTTCGAGTCCAGACGCCAGAAAGAGCCGTTCGGACCCACGGCAAAAGCGGCGTTGCCGAAGGCAAAGACTCTCCGAATCGGACTGCGAGTAACCAGTTCTTCGGTCCAAACCACACCTCCGTCCTGAGTTTTGAAAATAGCGGAACTGGGACCGAGATTGCCGCCGCTGGCAACGCACCAACCCGTGGTTCGATTCGCGAAGTGCAGGCTGGTGACTCGTCCCGATGTAAACAGATCGACCGATTCCCACTGGACATTGGAAAAGTGATTTCCTGAAGACCTGAGGAGCAGTCCATTCTCGCCAGAAAGCCAGCCCGCAGTGAGGTCGCGAACATGAATATCGTAGATCGGGAACACGCCTCCAAGATTGAAGAGAGAGTCGGCGACGTTCCCGATGCCCCGGAACAACTCGCCCCCGGACGAAGCGTAATATCGGTTGCCGGAGTAGGCATCGAGAGTGCCCCCGCTATTGAACGTAGCGGGTATCGAGGCGATGCCTCGCCAGACCTGTTCGTTGGGAACATACCGGAGAATCGTGCCCTTGCGGCGATTCACACCGCCTCCGTCGTAGAACGCGGTGACGGCGTACCCGTTGACGTGCTCGACTGATTCAAACCGCAAATCGACAACATGTCCGGTGATCGGCGATTCAATGGGCACGGTCTGCCAACTGGATCCGAAAGTTGTCGATCTCATGATGAACGGGCTGGTCGATTGGCCGCCCGCGACCCAGATGGTGATGCTTTGGTTGGGAGGAGCCGTCACGTGAAGCGCGCGCAAAGGACCGGGCGGATTCAGTGTCGTGACCGGAAACCAAGTCTCGCCGCCGTCGAAGGTCCGGAGCAAACCGCCCTCGTGCAGGGCGAAACCAAACGTTTCGCTCACGAAATGCAGATCGATAAGATCCACGTTCACTCCGGTTGGGCGCGGCACCCAATGCGAGCGTTGGGAACGCAAGCGCAGAGCAACGGAAAGCGGCGAGGTCAATTGGCTTGACTGGAGCGAAATCACTCCATTGGGTTCGAAGGGTGCTGGATTTACCGGCGAAACTGGCTGGAAAATGAGCCGCAGCAAGCGGCTCTGGCCCGGTTGAATCTCGAAGGACGATTCGCTGACAAAAAGGTCCGACCGGCCCGCGCTCACGCCGTCGATCTTTAAAGTCCGGGTGCCCCGATTGAAAACAGTCAAGGTCTGAACACTCCGGCCTCCCAACGGCACGGTTCCGAAGTCGATAAATTCCCGGGAAAGACCGGCAATCGGCCCTGCGGGTGGAGAGGAGGGACGGCGCAGGATTTCGCCTCGCGAAGTCGCAATGCGAAAATCGGTTCCGATCCGTGAAACACCAAGGTAATTTCCCGTTCCCGGCAGTCCGATATTCTCTTGAGTCCAGGTTCGCCCCGAATTGTTGCTGAACAGAAAAGTTTGGTTGTCGCCGGCGATCAAACCCAGGCTTCCCTCAATCCAAACCTCACGCAGCGCCGCGGTGACGGAGGGATTGTTCACCAGAGTAAACGAGGCGCCAGAATTTGAACTCCGCCAAATGGCGCCAAAATCTCCCGCAGCCAGGCAAACGCCGCTGGCGCCGAAATCCACGCTATGAAGATTGAAACCCGAAGCCGGGATTACCGGCAGAGAAACGCGTGTCCAGGTGGTTCCGCCGTCTGTCGTCCGCAAGATAGTCCCCAAATCGCCCACGGCGACACCGATTGCGCTGGTTGCAAATGAAATGTCGTTGAGGCCGGCAACATTCCCCAAGTTCAGCGTGGTAAACTGATCAGCCGCAGTTTGCATCACGATCGTGCCGCGGCTGATATCGCCCTGCCTTCCGGCCAGGGCGATAAAACCAGAAACCGTGTCACGCACTGCAACTCCCCGCCAATTGGCGCCGCCGAACGCGACGGCGGAATGAACGACTCGCCGCCATTTGGCCAGGTTCGGATCGCTTGTTTCTAGGACGAACCCCGAATCCCCCGCCGCCCAAATCTTGCGGGTTGAGCCGATCGCTGTGTTCGCCGCGAGATCGTTAAGGTGAATGCCGGGCGCGGCAATTGGTGTCCAACCGTCGCCCGAGCTTGTCGTCTTAACCAGGTTTCCGAACGCGCCCGCCGCAACGCCATGCGTCGCACTCCACATCACAAGCCGATTCAGAGCGCCTTGGCTAACGGTTTCGTATTCCACATGCCAAAACTTTTGCGTGACTTCGGCGGCAAGCGGAATTTCGAATCGGCCATTGTTCCGTTCGTCGTTTGTCGTCAATTGGATCTTGCCCGTAACCGGTCCGGGTGAGTTGGGAGCAACAAAACTGACCAAGAGAAGGCGGCTATCCCCCGGCTGGATCTGGGCCTCGCTCGTGAGCACGGTGAAAGGACTCGCCGTGGTGATGCTGTCGATGCGCAAGGGTGCCGTGCCAAGGTTGCTTAACAAAATCGTCTTGAGATCTCCGCCGCCAGCCGGCACTTGTCCGAAAGCCAACTGCTCGACGCTCTGATGATAGATGGGGAACGATTGTCCAGCACCGGTGAGCGTAACGAAGCGTGGCGGAGCCTGACCGGAGTAAGTGAGGGAGACGGAGGCCGATTGGCTTCCCGCCTGAATCGGAACGAATTGAATGGAAAACTCCTGGATTTCGCCCGGAGCCAGACTGGTGTTGGCGGGAGCGATGGTAAAGGCCTGGTTGCCGGTCAGCGCCGCGGCAACCACGACTGCGGTCTGTCCGGTGTTGGTTAGCCGAAACGCGCCTTGCGCGACTTGCCCGATTTTTGTTGAACCGAGGTTGACTCGCGTCGATGAGAGTTGCACCAGAGTTGTGCGCGGAGAAGGCTCGAAACCCAACTCCAATCGACCTTGGCTTTCTATGAAACCCGGAAGAGTGAAGCGATTCAGACTGCCGAGATCTAAATAAAAGCGACCTGCGGAATCCACAACCAGACGGTCAAAGCTTTTCGGGATCGCCTGCTCGAATCGCGGGTGATCCGGGAACATAACGGCCTGAGCGCCCTCCAGCTCGAGCGTAACCACTCCGTCGCGCCGAACGAGCCTCTGAGCGCCGCTATCGATTCGATAGAATCCAGCGATGCCATACGAGCCGGAAACCGCGGCGTTGAAATCTCCGTTGTTCGCAATATCAAATTGCCGCAGCACCAAAGTGGTCGAGTCAGTGATTCCGTAGGAAAGGAGCGCGCCGCTGGGAACGTGAATTCCGGTCGAATCAACGGTCACCTCGATGTTCCCGCCGTTCGCGCCTGTGATGGTCAGAAAGTCGTGTTGGATCGGCGGGATTGTTGCCTGTCCGCTGAGCGCGATTCCATTGCGATTAATGAGGATCGTGCCTTGGGCGCTGACTCCGGAGTCGTCCCCGGCCAGCATGCCGGTCAACAAAGCGCCGTTAGGGTTGATCTGAACCGTTGCCTGGGACTCGATTCCGGTGATTGGCAGGCCGGCCAGGGTGAGTGGCTGGGCCAGGACCGCATTCAAGGCAAAGGAACCATCCGTGGAAACGGCCAGGGTAGCCCGGCTACCCTGAGCCGCACCCAGCGTGAGCGAAGTTTGCAGCGCGGCATTTCCAGGAAAAACCGTGGCTCTGGTTCCCAATGGAATTTCCAACTCGATCGAGGCTTTGCTCACTCCGGTGCCAGAAAGGTTCATCGCGAATCGTTCTGAACTGGGTGAGACGCGCAGGACCGTTGTCCCCGTCAGGAGATCGCGCAACTCCAAATCGCCTTGCACCGTAATCACAGCCTCCCAATTCTCCGAAGTGGAGAACGTAAAGGGGGCGTTTGTTTCCGCGCCGTGGATTTCCATGCGCAAATCGTCGCCGAAAACAGGGAGCGTGACCCGGGCTGGATCAACACTCAATGTGGTTTTTGGAAGGCCGTCCGCATTGGAGATCATCGACAAACTGCCGGCGAGCCGATTGGCGCCGGTTTGCAGCGGCGCCACTTGCAGCAAGCCGATGTTAAAGGGAATCAATTTTCCCGCCATATTCAGAAATGGAGCGCCGGATTCAGGCTGGCTATTGAAATCGAGCAAATTATCGGTGAATACAATGCCCGGGGCCACCGTGACATTCGGAACCTCAAATCGCCCAGCCAGTGACGGGAGATTCAACGCACCTTCCGGGAATACAGCCAGCTCCGCGTTATCGACGGTAATCAAGTTGCCGAATCGAAAATTTCCTTTCAGCGCAATGCCGCCGTTTTGACGGGCCAGTGCCAGCGGTCCATCGCCCGCAAACTCAGGTTCAAATCGCGGTGAATAGGCGACTAGCCGCGCGTTGGCATTCGCCGCAACGAGCAACTGATCCAATGGCGCGGGAACGCGCAGATTGTTCACGCTCGCTTCCAAAGAAAGTTTCGGCAGATCTTTGGCCAAACAATCCTGCAACTCGTCCAAAAACGCTTCGATCCGTTGATTGCTTTCAGTAAAATTCTGCGCGGCTCGAAGTTCACGAACGATGGCATCCACCTCTTTGAACTGTGTTTCCAACGCGGTGAATCGATCCTGAATAGTCCGGGGCGGGGACTGCCGGATTTCAAACACCAACTCCGCTGACTCCAGGAACGCCGCGATCCAGGAACCCTCGGGAATCCCCGTTGAGACGCGGAAGTGGGAATCGGTTCCGGTTTGCGGATCGGAGGGAATGGCTTCGATGTCGGCCCGGGAGATCGGAATGCCAAGGAGCCGTCCTTCCATGTAACCCTTGAGGAATCCTGCTTCAAACGGATAGAGGCTTAATCCATCCGGATTCGCCGGATCGAAAGTGCTGATGGCATCGATCAACCCTCGAGGGCCCGACAGCCCTTGTTCGGTCGTGAAGAAAGCGAGCGGCGGATTCGGCGCGGGCACATAATAGGCCATGCTCCCCACTTCGCTCATGGCCAGAACATGGTTGCTGATCAAACTGCCCGCGGCGCCCAAGCGTCCGAAGAAATCGGTGTTCGGATCGACCATCGTCCAGAAATCGTCCGGCAAAGCATCGACAATAACGGCGGGCATTCCAATCCGCGCGGCACCCAAAATCCCGCCATGAGGAAAGTAATCCTTTCCGAAACTCAGCCCTTGCAGACTTTGTCGTTCGGGCGAACCGTCCGGAAAGATCCGGGGCAGATCCTCCGAGGATCCTTTCCACAAAGGGTTGGAGAGAAAGTTGTTCTCCATAGCCGCCAACAACACATCCAGCCTCGACGGCAGACCCTGTCCGCGATTCCCTGGCCGGATCTAGCCGATGTCGGGACGAGAGGGATGAAACTCGAAGCTGGGCATGAAGACGCGCGCCTCGGATCGAAAGGCTTGAAACCCGAAGGGGCTGAATTCGTAATCCACCGTGAACGTCGCGTTGTTGAGCATGAACTCGAATCCCTCCTCGGCGAAGTTACCAAGCGCGGCAGGGGAACGGAATCGCCCCGAAAGCCCGCCCAGGATGAATTCGGCTGGATCGGGAAACGCAATGCTGAAGCCCATGCCCGCATTGTCGAGTGCTGGGAACACCGGAGTGCACGCGGTAAAGAGGGAGTACGAACAGAGGGCCGAGTTGAGGAGAATGTAGGACGGCGAAATGGCAAATCGAGCCGCGAAACTATTTCGAGTGGCGCTGGCTTGAATCTCGACGACATCGGACGCCAATGGAATGCCAAAGAGCTTCGGTGAAGCCGTGCCGCACAGCGTGAACTGCGGTTGGAAGGTGACCGAATCAATCTGGACCTGGCCTATGAGTTGGATCAGGCTGCCGGCAATTCGGTTCGCTGCCACGAGCGAATCGGCCGCCGCCTGGTTGACGGCAACGTGCAATGAAGTGTCCAGATCATTCTGATATCTCGAAGAGGCCTGCAGGAGCCGGTCGGTATATTGGCGCAACCACCACCAGGCTTTTTGCGCCTCCGCCACTTCGGTGAATTCCCGCGTCAGGTTCTGCAAATTGACCCGCGCGAGCTCCCGCAAGCCGGCGGCTCGGGGAACCTCCTGGCGAGCCCATTCCGAAGCGGCGGTCAAAGCGTCCAAAAGAGCGATCCCGTCATGCACTTTTCCCAAGAGGAACCTCGGACTGATGGTTCGTTTGCTGAGTTCGTTCAGTTTGAATTCGACGTATTCGCTGACCGTCTCCTTGAAAGCCGGATCGGTTTGCTGGCCCAACACCCGCACGAATTCCGAGAGGTCGAAGAGAAATCCTGGACTCTCGATCAGAAATCGGTCCAAATCGCTCGGCTGGCCGTCCAGGTTTAGTTTAAGAGACGCGATCCTCTCAAATCGCCGCCGGCGTTCTTGCAGGAAGGCATCCGCCTCCCGTTCCAGCTCGGCGAATCGGTCCTTTGTCAAGTGAAGGCCGATCTGCTGATTCACAGCGCTCACCACCGAAGTGGCCGTGACATCGGCCGACTCTCCACCGAGATCCTCCTCGATTCTGGCGTAACCTAAAAATAATCGTCCGAGGGTGTAATATCGCGCGATTCCCTGGGGAAGAGCAGTGGCGTCAAATTCCGCGCGGATTTGCTCGCGGCGGGCTCGAATCAAAGTCAAAAGCCCATTCTGATAATCCTCAGGATTGATGCCTAAGAGAATTCCGTCACCGAGAATCTGGCTGAGAATCGTGATCAACTCATCGGCTTGATCTTCGTTGAGCAGCGCATTTTGGAGCTGACTCGTATTCGTCACGGCTCCGGTCCGCGGATTGATAGCGGCCTTGGAGAACTCCCTGTCCAGAGCGCAGTTGACCAGCAGCGGCACATATTCCCCAATCTTGCTTCCCGCAAGCGCCAGCCGGGCGCAAGGATCATTTCCAGGCACGTTTGGATTAGCCGGTTCCGGATCGCACCCGTCGCCAAACCCATCGTTGTCCTGATCCACTTGCTCCGGATTCGGGATAAACGGACAATTGTCGCCGCCGGACACGGAGTCGGCAACGCCATCGCCGTCGAAATCTTCGAACGCAACACCGGCGTCCGACCTTTCCGACTCAAGGGCCAAAAGCGCGCGAGCGCCGAGAAAGGTTTTCCCAAGGTCACTAGCAATGCTTGGATTGTAAAACTGAATAGCCAGCTTGATTTCCTGGATCAGCCCCTCCCGGTAAACACGCTCGTACTCTTCCACGACATTGGGATCGAAAAGGTTCCTTTGTTCCAATTCATCCAAAGCCTGCCGTGTACGCTTGATCACTTGAAGCCGGACCATCTGATTCTCCAGAATCTCCGCGCTCCCTTCGAGGCTCTCCCGTGTGGATCGAAGTTCATTGGATAAATTCTCGAACGAACCGATCAAACTCCGGCTCGTGGACTGGTAATCGGTTTCGACGCCCGCGGCGATCTTGAACAAAACCGAGTTTGCCCAAGCGCTCACGCCGCCCAGCGGGATTTCAACCTGCGGCGCTTTGAATTCAGGCGGTTCCCCAATCGTGTCTGAATCGACGGCGGGCAGCGTGGCCGCCGCGCCAGCCAGCGATTCCAGAGTCGAACTCAGGCCGGTTAAATATTCATTGAAGGTCTCTCGGCTAGCCGAAGAAAATGCGCGTATTGCGTCCTCTTCCAGCGCGGGCCAAAGCAGTACCAGATCTTGCGCCAATCGGAAGCGGAGGCCCTCCGCCGCAAGATAAAGTCCATAAATCGGATCCTCCAAAATCAATCGACCCGTGAAGCTCAGTCCATTGTCAAGATCCAGCGTTCCGCCGCCTGAAATGGAAAGCGCGTTGGCGGGTCGAAACGATAGGTGCAGGGGTGTCCGGGGCGAAATGGAAAGGTCGCCGATCGGCAAACGAACCGTTCCAAACGCGTTGATGTCAAAGCTGCCGCCCGTCGAGAATGAGGCGTTGTTGATGGTCAAACCCAGCCCGAACTTTGGAAGTCGAAGCGTGCCGCGAAAGGCGCCATTCAATACCTGCGTCAATCGGTGGTAGCGGATCGACCCGGCGGCGTTGGCGACCTCGATTTCACCGGGCAAAACAAGATCGGCGATGCGCAGCCCTAAGTTCGTCTCTTCGGCACGGAACAACGCCTGGTTTAGGAGCCGGCCAGAACCTAAAAGAACGGACGCTTGTTCGAGATAACGTTTCCGGCGTGCCTGATCGTTTTCCAACAACCCAAGACGATCCGCCTGGCTTAACAACAGGGACACAGCCTGGCTCAATTCCGATCCGCCCGATTGAGCAACGGCGACCGCGCCGATCCGAGCGGCCACCAACGGCAAGCGTTGCGTCTCCCAGTCCGCGGGCCGGGTGAGGTTAAAGCGCCGCCCTAATTCGGCGTGCAGCGTGCCGGCCTGCAACAGCTTCAACAAAACCGGCAATCGCTCTTCGATGCTCAATGTAGTGAGGGACTGGTCGAGTGCCGATTCCAAGCGGTCGTAGGCCCTTTCGAATGGAGGCGCGGCGAAACTCACACTGGCGGGCATTTCCCGAAGCAGGCGCAACAGCGCGCCAATTTCCGCCGCCTGGCTGTTCAAGCTGCGATCGCCAACGGGACGGCCAAGATCGCTTTGCAACAGCGCGTCCAATCGTTGGGCAAATCCGGGAATGCTCACGAAGGTTGGCAAACCGGAAACATCAGGAAAAATCGCAAGCTCGCGGTAGCGGATCAATTCGACAAGATCGGTAAACGCGAATGTAAACCCTGGAACATCGCCGGCTGCTTCCGCTCGCAGCAGGGCCTCGTTCGCCAGGGTATGAAGGCGCAGCGCCAGTTGAGCCAGGAGTTCCGCAACCGGCGCGTCGAACGGGCCCGTCACACCCATCAAAGCCGCGTCGGATAGGATTTCGAACAACTGATTCAGTGTGTCGAACGCAACGAAGCGGTTCATTTCTTGGATCACCGGATTCGTGTCCGGCAAAAACGATCCCGCGCTCACGTTGAGATCCGACGTGAAACGCCGCATGAAACGCTTCAACAGATTCGGGATCGCGGAGGTCATCAGCGTTCCGGGCGGTTCGTTCAATTGAGCGCGCAGCCCGTCGGTCTCAAGCAAAAGCCTCATGGCCTGATGCAGGCATGCCAGACTGCGCAGTGTCTCCGGGTCCCCAGCACGCGCGATCGCGGCAGCCTCGGCTTCCTCCAACGCTTGTTCCAGCCGGCCACGCGCTTCCGCGCCGCCCGCCAAACCGCCCTGTTCCACGGCCAGCTTTGCCCGCTTCAACGCCAGGCGGTATTGCAGAACCCCCGGCAGCGCAGCGGCGCCACTGGCCGCGCGCCCCATTTGATCGAGCAAATCTTGAATCCCATCCAAGGGAAGGTTCTGCGTGGTCGGGGCCAAGGCGGAGAATCCCCAAGCCTGCAAAACACTCGAGGCGGTATCGAACGGAGACGGGGGAGCAAAAACCTCAGTGCCTCCCTGGCCTTCGAATGTGGATGCCGCTCTGACACTGGCATGAAAATTCGAGTAGGCCCGGGCAAACGCCTCCAGGCACCGTGTGGCGACAGTCAACTGCGCATCCGTTGTTTGATTCTGCAGGCAGACGGCCGGGTTCGCCGGCAATAAATCTGCCAGCCCGCTCAAAGCGGAAACGTGCAGATTGCGGCCAAAAATCTGCAAGTGATAGGTCGGATCATCGAGCAGAAGATCGACCAGGAACTTTCCTCCGTTTGGAAAGGATGCTTCAGCCCGTCCCCCCAAAGACACACTCCCGTTAGGACGCAGCTCCAGCCAGAGAGGACGCTGGCGCGGCACGCGCAAGAGCAAGGGGCTGGCTGTCCCATCAGTCAGTGAGAACTCCCCATGGAACGGAATGCGGACTCCCTGGGCGCGGGAAAAATCAATGGCGAAACCTGAGTAAGCCGCGGAAACTCCTGGCAAAGGCAAACCGGTCGAGCGGAAATCGAATTGGGCGCCACGGATGCCCCCATCTTCGATCACGCCGCCCAACCAGCGCAATGGAAAGCGCCCAAAAAGATTCACCGCCAGCCCAACGCTTTCTTCAAAGTTGAAGACTGCGGCCAGTTCGGACAAAGATAGCGAGCCCACTGAAAGCGCCTTGGTCGCCGGACCATTATAGATCAAGGATCGTTCCAATTGCAGCGGCGAGGCTTCGCCAAATCCGGCCACGGCTTGCGAAAATCAATTGCCGTATTGCTGTCGGTGTTCAGCAACTGTGCGCCATTTGGAAAACGGATATAGAATCCTTGTCCCGCCCCAAACAAACTTCGTCCTGCAGGGCGGTATTCGAATGGCTGCAAGCGGCCGGCGTTTGTGGCCGTAACAGCCGCTCCCTCCACCGGCAGTCCGTTGCCGTCCAAGGGAACAAATCGATCCGGATCAACCAAAACAACGGGAACAGGGGGGCCAAGCAGCTCGTTGCCCTGGGCATCGGTGATCTTCGCTCGAACGAATTGAACGGATTTTTCCCCGGTGGTCGCGGCAAGCCGAAGACGAAGCGATCACCCTCGACACGCTCGGCTCGCCCGACTTCTCCCGTCTCGTCCACGAGCACAACTGAGATGGCTTCGACTTCTTGCGGGATCGAGATGCTCAAGGACGAGCCGCCGGTCCCATCGGCGAGCACAGATGCTTCCTGCTCCACGGCGACATCCGGCTGATCGGAGGGCTGAGACAGCGCCTCAATCAACACGATGCGGTAAAACCGTTCCCCAACCGTTCCATCCGGAAAATCAACGGCGGAAGCTGCGGCACCCGTGGCTTCCACATTGGCCACGGGCGTCCAGGCGGGGTTGGCGACGGCGGACAGGTCGTCAGAAGTCCATCGCTGAAGTTGGTACATCCTGCGCGCGACACTCGTCCAACCGATTCGCCTCCCGCCATTGCTGATAAACTCAATTGGAAGCAGAATTCGAAAGACGCTTCCCGCGTCCTTGGGATCGGTGCCCGCCCGGACCTCCGCGCCATCTCCAAGGTCGTCGCCATCGGTGTCAGCGAGTCCGGGGTTTGTTTGGTAAATCGAAATCTCGTCAGAATCGGACAGCCCATCGCCGTCCGCATCTTGAACGGGATCAAGGCTGCGGGTTCGGATAGCACCGCTCGCGCCGGCTTCATGAGCAACGGATTGTTGGTTCAGTTCAGCGGCGAGTCTCGATTGACTTTGCGCCAATGGGAATAGGGCTTCGCAAAGAATCGCTGATAAGAACAGGGTCGAAAGTGTCCCAGCCGGCCTAAACTTCCTTTTGCCAATAACGCCACAACTCCGATTCAAGGCTGGTCCTTTTTCGCTTTGTGCATGCATCGGAAAATACGCTCAATGGCTACACTGGAATTCGGTCAGCGATGCCGGGATTGGGTTGCAGGTAGTTCGAATCACCTTTTCAAAGTGATGATGAAACTAACGACAATGGGGCATGGTGGCAAGAAAACTGAAATGTTCTTTTCGTTTTGCGAATTCGCTCAACGGCACGGTAACTCAACGCTATCGGGTATGAAATTGCAATTCAGTGAGAGTTAACATCTCTGCGCCGCGCGCCAAAACTAACTGTTACCCAGGAGAGGAGATCGTTGCGCCAAAAGGGGTGTTACCCAATGGCACATTGTTTTTGGTTTTGTTATTGTAGGTCTTGTGGTGTGAGACTGCGA
>JAQBVM010000283.1 GCA_027623095.1 Verrucomicrobiota bacterium | reverse complement strand
TACAAGAGCGATGTCAGCACAATCCCCAAATCCCTTTCCAAGCCCTCGTCAAGCACCGCTCCAAATAAAAAGACCGTGGGAATCTTTCGCACTCCGAACTTTACAGGCTCAGTTCCGAATCCAATAATGCCCGCCAAAGCGCCAGCCAACGTAATGTGTTTTCGTTTCATATATGTCAGTTCGGCGGATTCACCGTGGCACGAAAGCCTGCCTCCGAGCTTCGGAAAATCAGCGCGTAACAACCCAACAACCTTCGAATTACCTTTCCATGATGACTCTTCAAAGCGTGCGTCTGCTCCCGATCGCTCTCTGCTTCGTCTCGTTTGCCTTGGATGGCGCTGAACCCGCGGCGTTCACTCCGGTGGACTTCTCTGTCGAGCGAAGCGAAAGCTCGAAGCTACGATTGACGTTTCCCGGCGCCGAGAATCGGCGCTACCAGGTCTATGCCAGCCAGGATCTGCGAAACTGGGAGTTCGCCAGTGACCTCATCAGAGGAAGGAGTCGATTAATCACGGTCGAGCAAAGCATAACCAACGAGACGAGAAATTTTTTTAGAGTTGAAGCCCGTCCGGTCTCTTTTCCGGTCACCACCCGCATCCTGCGAGAAACAGTTGACAGATTAACTGTCAGTTTCTCTTCACTGGAGGGCCGCAACTACCAGGCCTGGGCATCTGCCGACCTCGTCGAATGGTCCCTTTTGGGCGACCTCGGCTATGGAACCGGTCTAGAAACCGTCGCTGATTGGGTTCCCACTGAAGGGGCATACCATTTCCTCAGATTTGAATCCGTCGATGTCGTCCCTCTGCCCAGCATGGTCTGGATCAAATCGGGGACCTTTGTGATGGGCAGCCCAGCGGATGAGAAGGATCGCGAACCGGATGAAGAACCCCTTACTCAAGTTCTCCTCCCACTTGGGTTCTGGATGGGGAAATACGAAGTAACTCAGCGCGAGTACCAAAAGGTGACGGGAAACAATCCAAGCTGGTTTAAGGGCGATTCGTCACGCCCCGTCGAGCAAGTGAGCTGGGAAGACGCCGTGGCCTATTGCGCGAGGTTGACCCAGATGGAGACTGTCGCGGGCCGGCTTCCGGGTGGCTTCGTTTATCGCCTGCCAACCGAGGCTGAATTCGAGTACGCATGCCGAGCCGGAACAACCACCCGCTTTTCCTACGGCGACGATCCCGACTACAGCAAACTTCCCGAATACGCGTGGTTCTCCGAAAACAGTGACCTCACCTCGCATCCGGTCGGCCAGAAAAAGCCAAATGCGTTCGGCTTATATGACATGCATGGGAACGTCTGGGAGTGGTGCTCGGACTGGTATTACTTTTATGCTGGCGAGCCCGTGGTGATGCCGTCCGGGCCGCTGACGGGTGGCACGCGGATATTCCGCGGCGGCGGATGGGACTATCGCGCCTCGACGTGCCGCTCGGCGTACCGCAACAATATGGCTCCCAGTCAGCGCAGACTCTACGTTGGCTTTCGCGTCGTTTTGGCGCCAGTTCTGCAGTGAGCCATCGTTTCGTGCATTCCAATGTCACTCGTTGAAGATTTATGAAATCTCCAAGTTGCCTAGAAGATTGACCGTGGAAAGAGGGGTTGAGCCCAAAACAAGCATGAGAAGAAAACATTTTGCGGAGGAATCCGGCTTCGCCGATAGATGAGCTCTCCTTTAGTCATCAATCCTCAGGTTCCTGGATTCTTGTGAGCTGAACTGCCGGAATAAGGTTGAGGACATGGATCGTGTTTGTTGTCGCCTTTAGGCGGCTGAAGCGTAATGCCATTCGGTAATTATTCAGCCGAATCCCAAAGGGATTCCGGCCCAAAGCCCAGGGTCGCGAGGGACGAGCTACCCTGGGAAACAGACGGAACAGATTACAACCCCAATGGGGTTGCGTCTCAATCCCATAGATATCGTTCATCCCATTCGGCCTGAGTTATCGGCGGCTAAAACGCGCCAGCATATGAACGTGATCCTCGACACCTCCAACGAGGATGGAAGGACTATCGAGTTTTTTGGAAATCTCACCCAAATAAGCGTGCAAGGCTCCGCGAATCTTCTGGTCCCGAAGAAACGGCCGACGGTCTTTGGTAGAGAAGATCAGTGAATGTAAATGACCGACAATGACTGGGGCATAGGTTCCTTTTCCTTTCAGGTCGCAACCCCGTTGGGGTTGTGGCGTGCGCCGTCCATTTACCCAGGGTAGCTCGTTCCTCGCAACCCTGGGTTTTGTTCCGCAATCCCGTTGGGATTGTGGGAACCACACTCCGCCGTTGGTTTTAGGCGATTGTCATAGGAGATGAATTACCGAATGGCATTAGGCTGAAGCGGGGACTGCGAGTTCCGGGTTATCGCGTCTCCCAAATATGACTCATCGAGTCAACAACAACGAGTTCAACCGCAGGGACTGCCCAGAGACTCAAAGAGAAACGATTCAGAACGCGGTCGCGTACATAAAAAAAACCCCGTTCTTTTAGGAACGGGGTTATCGAAAAACGAATTAACTTGATGCTTTGGATTAAGGCGCGGCGTAGGTGCTGATTACCTGCTGCACCGTTTGCTGAATCTCCGCCGCTTTCTGCGTTGTTACGGCTGCAAGTTCGGTTCCCGTCTTGCCGGGAGCTGTCTGTTGAATGACTTTAGTTTCTTGCGCAATACTCGTAATCGCAGCACGCAAGGCGTCACCTCTTGTCGCCGCGTTCGTAATGCTTGTATCAGCAGCAACAGTTGCCACCGCCACCTTCACTTGAGCGTCAAGGAATTCTGCAATCACTTTCTTCTCGGCACTTCCAATGTTTGCGTCGGCTGCGACGGACGAGATTGTTAGCGAAGTTGATGCCACCAAGTCGGTCTTGGCCTGTGCACTCAGATTCGGGTTGGCGACGACTGTTTCTACCGAACTCCTGGCAGCGGTCATCAGCGCCGCTTTGTCAGCGGAAGAAACGGTTGCGGAAGTGGCGACGTCTGACACAGTTTTAGAGGCGCTGCTCACGATTGCCGCTTTTTCTGTGCTGGTCAATCCTACGGCGGCAACAACGGACGTTACCGTCGCATTCGCGGTATTAATAAGGGCAGCCTTATCCGCGGCAGCAACCGTTGTTGAAGTTGCGATATCAGAAACCGATTTTGAGGAATTGCTCACGATGGATGCCACTTCAGTGCTGCTCAACCCTTGGGCAGCTACAATCGTTGTGACAGTCGTGTTCGCCGCAGTCACCAGCGCGGCTTTATCGACGGCGGAAACGGAGGGTGATTGAACGACATCCTGGATGGTTTTCGTTGCGGATCTGGTCACGGCGACGATGTCTGCAGCAGCCAGCGTTGTTGATTGGGCCACTGTTGTAACAGTCGTCGAGGTTGCGGTAAGTAGTGAGTCCTTTTCCTGCTTGCTCGTGGTGGTATCCCTACCGACCACGGTGAAAGTTTTGATGGTGTCTTTCACCATATCGCTGATCGAACTCTGGGGCAGATTTACCGTTGGTGTAATAGTCGTGATCTGCTGAACCGCAAGATTAAGCGACGCACTTCTCACCTCGAAATTGATGCTTGTCGGCGGAGTGATCACTGGGGGAATTGGCGGGATAAACGGAGGCGGTCGCGAGCCGATGAACTTCCTGGCGGTAGAACTGGCGCTCGAACGGAGGTTTCGCGAGAATGTCGCCACCAAATTGAGAGTGGTGTCCCCTTCGATTTCGGCTTTGGCAGAAGGAGCGGAGACAACAATCGCCTCGAGAATGCGATGGGATTCTTCCGGTACAGTTCCGACCACACGGCGTGCGATGTGGATCGCTGAAGCGGGTTGGACCTTTGCAACGGACGCCGCGATCTCCGAAGAACGGTCAGGCGCGTAAGCGGCTGCCATTGCGGCGAGATCTTGCGCTTGATCCGGAGCCAACTCAGCGGCCGCCGCAGCTGCTGCTGCAAGTGTCTCAGGCGCGACTTTCCCGATCTCCTCGATTAAAGAGACTGTTAGATTCCGGTTACCGGGAACAATCAAGCGAACCAAGGTTACTGCCACGGCTTCGCGATCATTACGATCCGCCGCCCGCACCAGTTCAGCCGCCTTCGGAGCCAACTCCAAAACGGGAGCACTAGCCACAGCCTTCTTGATGGCATTTACCTGAAGTTCCGGAAGTGCCCTCACAGGCACGGCTCCGAAACCAATAAGAGCCGCCATGACGGCAGCCAACGTCAGATTTTTTCGTTTCATATGTCAGTTACTTAAGTACGTTTTTCCCCGTTCAATAGAGAAATTACTAGGGATTATTAACCTGCAAGTCAACACTTTATTTTCGATTTCTCGAACGTCCAACACCGCTGTTTTCGCATCGTTTGCTCGGCCCGCCCGGAGCCGATGAATACTCAAAAGCAGCTAATCCAAAAATCTAAAGAACCGCTTTGTTACCGGATTTCTAGCACAATTCGAGCCATTCTCGAATCTATTACGAACGTATTTACCGCGAACACCTTCCCGAGTCAACTCTCTTCGTCACAAAAGATTCTTACTCCGGCGTGCTCCAAATGAGGGTTGCAATCGCCCAACATAATCCTCCCCACGAACCTCGGTGGGGCACTGAGACTCTGTCGAGCCCTGACTGGATTCGAGCGCAAGGGAATGTGCAGGGCTCCACAGAGTGTCGCCCCACCGTCAATCGTTCTGGGGTTCGATTCGTGAATATTTTCAGGCAATTCTCTTCCCGCAAGGAACGAGTGGGGAGAGGATTCAGGAGACCACGCAGAATCCCAATCGGCCGAAACGGATTACTGGATACGAGGCTCACTTTCCCTTGCAAACCGGCGCTTCCATAGGGTTCTGCCTCTTGCCAAATCTCGTTCCGTGTTGATGTTTAACAGCGCATCCGCCTCACCCGAAAGTGACGGAATAATCTTAGCCCTCAACGCTTTCGCCAATCCTTGCAACGACAACTCTTCGGCTGCTATCCGGCGCGCTACCGTTGGAAGCGCATCTGTTCGAATGAGGAAAGGAAAGCCTGCCCCGCTTTGAGTCTGGAAAAAAATTCCCCGAGCGCTTGATTGACAGGGCGAAAGCAACTTCCGGACAAGGCGCTCCGTGACAAACGGCATATCACACGATAGAAAGATGACATGCCCGAACCGGCTCGATCCGAGCGCGGTGAAGATCCCGCCCAACGGTCCGCACCTGGGAACTGAATCCCGACGAATGACTCTCACGGGCATCCCGAGGTGTGAGACCGTCGCACGGATATACGATATCAGCGACCTTCGACCGATCAGCACCCTGCTTTTGTCCCTGCCCAGTCGTGAACTGAGCCCGCCCGCCAGAATGCAGACCTCGCAATGCGCGAAAAGTTTGTTAGTCTCCGACTCCATGTTCACTCACGCAGCAGCCGCATCTGCGAATGAGGACACGCACATCCTCGACAGTTTCGCAGGGGAGGAGGCGCCGACTCTCGCTTCTCATGGTGGGGCGACACTCCGTGGAGCCCTGCTTCTCCTTGTGGGACGAGTGCCTTGCAAATCGGAGCTGTGGAAACGCCGGGTTGCATGAATGTCTCGGCGTTTCCATTGTGCCTTCTCGTTCGGGTTGTTCGCCGCAAGGTTGACCAGGGCTTCACAGAGTGTCGCCCCACCGGGACCGCAGGGGTCTGAAACTCGAACCTCACCAGTTGCGCACTAGCGCGCGTAGCCCGACGCAAAGAATAGTGTTGCCGTTCCATCAGACCTTGCTATCGTCCGAGGCCTTTTTATCGAATCGCGGCGAAAAATCCCAACGAGAGAAAAAAGGGAAACGGTCTTAAAACGACTTCGATCGAGTGCTCGAAGGTGGCCACAACAACATCAAAAAAAATCTCGAATTCCGCGAGATGGTTCGGAGGATCATCGAACCGATAACAAAGGAATCTAGTGATAAGCATTGGCGTAAAGGAATTATTAGAGGCAGGTGTTCATTTCGGACATCAAACGAAGCGTTGGAACCCAAAGATGAAAAAGTTCATCTTTGATGCTCGAAACGGCATTTACATCATTGATCTGAGCAAGACGTTAACGCAACTGGAAACAGCGTGCGAGTATCTTTCTAAGACTGTCAATGGAGGAGGGGCCATTTTGTTCGTTGGAACGAAAAAGCAAGCCCAGGAGGCGGTAAAAGAATCCGCCCGAACAAGCGGCCAACTCTTTGTGACAGAACGTTGGCTGGGTGGAACGTTAACGAATCTCAAGACAATCAAACGCTCTTTGGGAAGGCTTAAGGAAATCGAGAAAATGGATTCCGACGGGTCGATCAATAACTACGGGAAGCAAGAACAATCGGCACTCCGTCGCGAAGCCGCTCGGCTCTTCAAGAATCTGGACGGTATCCGCACAATGGACAGCATGCCCGCTGCAATGTTTGTTGTGGACATCAAACGCGAGCACAATGCGATCGCGGAAGCGCGGCGTTTGAAGATCCCAATCGTCGCATTGGTCGATACAAACTGCGACCCGGACCTAGTGGACTACCCGATTGCCGGAAACGACGACGCCATTCGCTCGGTGCGTTTGATATTGAGCGTTGTTGTTCAAACAATCACGCAAGCCAAAGCCGAGTACGAGGCAAAATATGCCCGAAAAGTGGTTCTGGAAAAAACTCAAGGAGAGGAAAGCCCGGCCGATTCACCTGCGCCCGAGCCTTTGACGACCGAACCTCTCATCACAATGGAAGCCAGTCCCGCGCCCAACACAGCGCCAATAACACCCGTTTCAATTTAACTTGTTCGATTCTGAAAAAGCGTTCGCAGCAAGGCGACTTTTCAGGCTCTAAACACATTTAGTTCATTTAAATATGGCGGCAATTACAGCAGCATTAGTCGGAAAACTCAGGGAAATCACCAATGCAGGTCTGATGGACTGCAAGAAGGCACTCACGGAGTCGAGCGGCGATATGGACGCCGCGGTTGATATTTTACGGAAAAAAGGTGTAGCCACCGCCGCAAAGAGATCAGGACGCGACGCGCGCGAAGGTGTCATTGCGCAGCACATTCAACCGGGAGCGCGCGTTGGCACACTTGTTGAGATTAATTGCGAAACAGATTTTGTCGCAAAGAACGAGGCGTTTCGCGCTTTCAGTGACGAAATCGCCAAGACAGTGGCATCCGATCCCAACACGGACCTTGAACCAATCCGAACGGCTCAAGTCGCGAAAATGGGTGAGAATATCCTAATTTCCCGGCGCGAACGGCTTGAGGTTACAGGCAACGGACTTCTGGCCGCGTACATTCATACCGGGGCAAAAGTTGGGGTCTTGGTGGAGGTCGGCGCGGGAAAGGAAACAACGGTTGCAAACGACGAGTTCAAACAACTTGTCCGCGATATCACGCTTCAAATCGCAGCCGCAAACCCGACAGCGGTCACGCGGGACGAACTCGATCCGGCGATCATTGCGAAGGAAAAGGAGATTGCCTCCGATCAAGTCAAAGGCAAGCCGCCTCAAGCCATCGCGAAGATTATCGAGGGCAAACTCGAGAAGTTCTTCCAGGGCTGCTGCCTAGTTGACCAAGGATTCGTCAAACAGAATTCCGAAGTGACCGTGAAAGAACACGTGGCGAGTCTGGCGAAGAAGCTCGGCGATGAGATTGTCATTCGCCGATTTATTCGCTTTCAATTGGGCGAAACGCTTTCCGGGTAATCTCTCGCCACGGAAGAAGTTCATTTCTCGGCCGGCCCGTGGCAGGATGATGCGGGCTTCGTTCAACGTGTTCGTGACTGCGGTGCGCTGGGCTTTCTTGTTTCGTCATCGCTACTTGGGCCTTTGGCCCTCCGAGCCGCCTCTTTCGCAGAATCCACAGCTCGCTTTGCGACGTAGGCAGACCTCTTCGCGCCTGCCATGTCTCGTTTTCGGACAAGTTCTTTGACTTCTGTAGCCGCCTTCTCTGCCTGGCCGGCAGCGCGCTTTGCAATGGCGGCGTCACGCTTCGCCTGTTTTCCCGCAGTCGCCGCATCCGCCGACTTTTCAGCCTCGTTCGCAAACTCGATTGCTTGCTCGGCGTATTCGCTGACTTCTTTCACAATTTGAGCGGCTTCGTTCACGGAGTCCTTATCGGCCGGATTGACCGATGAGTTAGATGGTCGGAGGCGCGCCATATTCGCATCGATCGATTTCTGCGTTTTCCCTACAACTTTGATCGCGGTGTCCGCAGCCATCTTCGCTTTGTAAGCCGCACGAACCGCCCCATTGACGTCGTTGTTCAACAGGCATTTCTTCGATTCTGCCGCCGCTTCTTCAGCCTGCTGCGCCGCCTTCTTTGCACTATCCGCAGCTTTCTTAAGTTCTTTGCTTGCGGATGGCGATGAAGCGGCTTTGGCAGCCTCCTCAGCAATCTTACCGGCCTCGTCCGCAGCCTCTTTTGCCTGTTCAGCAGCCTTGGACGCTTCCTTAGCAGCCTGTTTCGTTGCGAATTCCGCTTTGGCTTGACTCACCTCAGCAGCAGGGAGTCGAACGTACAAAGCAGTCGTAATCAGTATTAATGTAAGATATTTCATAAGGCTCGTTTCTTTCCGGCAAAGCCGGTTCTCGGATTGCGAGTAATTCTGGATCCCCAGTTCTTCGCATCCATTACTTCGGTCTGTCAAGTCCATCGCAATAATGAAAAAGCATCAAGCGCGCCAGATTGTCAGCCTTTCTACTATCGGGCTCTTCTAGGTCAAATTTCTTTGACACGCTTTTTCCGGCGTCTAGGCTTTTTCACTCAGCGTAAACCAACCTTTTATGCAGCCATCAATAAATTTCTCCCGAATCATTTCCAGATCTTCCTGTTTGAACACACTTCTGGTGCTGAGCTTCCTAGCAACGCCTTTTTCACCCGCAGTTGAATCCCAAGGCGCCGGGGGTTACGAAGGAAAGACGATTCCCGTTATTTCGGGGCGGTTGCGAAGTTTCTCCGAACTGGCAGAGCAGGTCCAACGTTCGGCAGAGCCGCAAGGCAGTCGGTTTCTCCCACCCTTCATTGAGGCTTCGGACAGTGTTTTTGATCCCCCAATTCATTTACAGAAGCCGGTCGCAACATTGTCGCGCATCGTCAGAAAAGCTGCTCCGCAAGTCCTAACAACTCCGCCACCGCGAATCGGATTCATTGCTCTTGAAGACAATGATCGAGCGATCCCTCCGGATACCCAGGGTGCGGTTGGCCCGAATCATCTGATGGTCACGCTCAACTCGCAGGTGAGAATTCAAAGCCGTCTTGGCGTAAACATCAGCACGGTTTCTCTGCGCCAATTTTGGACAAACTTAGTCGATAATGTGGAAAATGCGTTCGATCCAAGAGTTCACTACGACATCCAAGCCGGCCGATGGATATTCGTCACAATCGCAAATGGACAGAGCGCTGATTCAGCAGTCCTTGCCGCTGTTTCCGAAACAAGCGATCCCACCGGCAACTGGTTCGGATTCAAGGTCGCAGGCGATCCAAACGGTCTTTTTTGGGCTGACTTTCCATACATCGGCCTGAACAGTAAATGGATCACAGTCAGCACGACTCTTTTCAGTGTTGCGGCAAACAAGTTTGGTTTCGCCCGGGTTTTTCTTTTGAGCAAGGACAGTGTGTACGCAAACGGTGCCGTTCCTTTTACTGCGAAAATGTTCGATGACGAAGGGGGCTCAAACTTGTCGCCGTCCATCGATTATGACGCTAAAAACCCGAAAATGTACCTGGTG
>JAQBVM010000282.1 GCA_027623095.1 Verrucomicrobiota bacterium | reverse complement strand
AAGCCGATGGATGACCTCGCGTTTGATCGTGTCCACCACGCAGACGGTGCTGGTGGGCCCAGCGCATGTCACATACAGGCGCGAACCGTCCGCCGAAAGCGCCAGACCGGAAGGCGAGGGCGCAACCGGAATGCGCGCGGCAATTCGCTTGGAAGCCGTGTCGAAGGCGAGCACCTCAGCCGTCGCTTCGCAAGCCACGAAGAGGGTGGCCCCATCGGCCGAAGCGATCACCGCAGCGGGAGCAATGAAGTCATTCTGCGTCATGGGAGGATTCTGGGCCGAGCCAGGAGGCGCGAACACGCCGACGAGGCAGCCCGCGAACAGGGCGAGCCAAGTCCTGAACTCGATTCGGCGCCCCTGTTCCAGGAATCGTGAAGGAGCTTTCGCCGGGCTTGACCGCTCATACAATGGATTCGTTTTCATATCTTACCTCGCTGAAATCTCATGCTGAATATCCCCGCCTGCCTCGGTTGCGGTTACGGCGGTGTTGTAGGATTCGTCTTCGCAAACCACGCGAAAGCCGACATTGTAAACGTGCTGCCACGGCTCGTAGCTTAGGCGGAAGCTGGCCGTTCCGCGCGAAGGCAGATCACGCCACGATCCACCGCGCGCCGTCTTTCGACCCGTGTGACTCCCATCATCCCGGCCATCCACAGCCCACGGATAGGCCGCGTAACTCGAGCGGGTCCACTCGGCAACATTGCCGTGCAGATCGTGCAATCCCCAGGCGTTGGCGAGGTAGCGCCCCGGCGCCACGGCCACGAGCGCGCCGTCATCGAATCGCGCGTCCTTCGGAATCCAGTCATCATAAGGCGTTGCATTTTCGAGCGGCTTGTGAACGGCGTAGGGATCGCTGGCGAATTCGCGGAGTCGGGCGTCGGCAAAGTTCGCGTGCGCTGAGAAGTCTGAGTCGCGCTGGCCAAAGTTGAATGGCGTGGGGGCACCGGCACGGCAGGCCCATTCCCATTGTGCCTCGGTGGGCAGCGAGAATCGCCGGCCCGTGCGGTCACTGAGCCAGCGACAAAAGTCCATTGCCTCCTGCCACGAGATCCGCACCACCGGCTGCGCGGGTTCATTGGCAGGGTAGCCGTGAATGCCGAACTGATAGGTGTTTTTATCCTCGATCCGGCTGTCGTGCGCGGGATTGAAGCAAGCGAACTGGGCATTGTTGATCTCGCATTGCGCCATCCAGAACGCCCGCTCGATCCGGACCCTCGAGACGGGTTGTTCATCCGCCACACCCTCGAGGTTGCCCATGAGGAACTCACCGGCGGGGACCCGCACCAGGTCAAGATTGACCCCGGGCATGAGCGCCACTCGACGATGAATGGGCAGACCAGCCTCGGCTTGGCGCCGCGCCGCTTCGACGGCGTCGAACGGCCAACCGGGGACGGATGGAAGTGCGTCGGAACTCGCGCCGCGATGGTTTTCTTTTTCCAGCCGACCCGGGTGAGTCTGGGTGTTCTCTCTCACTTCGACCGAATTTGCCCGCTCAACGGATGCAGCGCCCAGCGTGCTCAAATCGGGCGCGGCCGGCACTGCTTCCGGGTCATCCTCCACATTCGCATAGCGCTTCAGCAGGTCGCGCCGCCGTTCGCGCTGATTGCCCGGCGAAGCGATTTCCTCGCCCCAGGTGCCGTGATAGGGGGTGTTTAAGTCAATCCAGGTGACCAGCCGATCCCATTCCCCGGCATCCAACCGCACTCCGTGGTGATCCTTCTTCAGCAATTGCACGAGGTGGGTCGTGTCGGCGTGAAACTCCATGGGTTCGAGAACATGGAAATCGCTTTCGATGCCGGGCCGGCGGACATAGCGGTGCAGCTCCGCATAGCCCACAGAGAACTTGCCCGCCGTCTTCGTATAGCCGCCGTTGCCGGGCGTGACGGAACTCCAGTCGGCGAGCTTCTCGACGCCGCGCAGGTCGGCAAGAATGGCGCCGCCCGCCCGTTGCTTGCCGTCATGACAACTCACGCAATGCCGGTCGATCAGCGGCTGGACTTCGCGCGCATAGCTGAAACCTCGGACCGGTCCGTGCCAAGGGGCGATCTCCGACGGTGGGTTGCTCATCGCGAGAAAGGACTGGGAGGGCGGGGCGGAGTTTTGGCGGTCGTGGCATCCGGTGCATTGCACTGTTTCACCGGGCATGGCGGTCATCCAACTGCGCATGAGCTGCAGCGCCTTTCCCTCCGCATCGAGCGGTTGGAGGGAGATGGGCGTATTGGCCGGCACCCGGAAGCGCGCCGAACCGTCGGGTTCAATCGGCACCGTGCCGAGCACGCGTTTGATGTCCCACGGACCGTCCATTCCGACTACGCCGAGCAATCCGCCCATGCCCTGATAGGCGTAATGATACGTGAACAGGCGCAGCGATTTCACAGTGCCACGCGGGACGCCGCGCAGGCCGTCGCCTGAGTAGATGTCCTGCAACACGACCAGCGCATCGGTGCGCGTCGGGTCCACGCGCTCGGGAATGACCGGGGGGCGCGCCGTGCGGCGCAGCGGAATCGGTTCGAACAGCGCGAATTCCGGGAGCTGCTTTAGCGGCAGCAGATTGTCGAACACGTCCGCGAGGTAGATTCCCCACGGCGCGCGGGGCGAGGGTTTGCACGCGACCAGAAAATACTTTTCGCTCAGCGGCCAGGGGTGAAGAAACTTTGGCCAGCTTTCGAGGGTCAGCCCGTCGCGGATGAGGGGGACCACTTTCTCTCCGAAACCAGGAATGCGCTGCACGGCCGGCTCGCCTTCGTGCCGGCCTCGTTGCGGGTCAAAGACCAGGAGTTCACCCATGCGCGGGTGATCGTGATGGCCGCCGATGACCGCGACCACTTTCGTCGGATGACCCGGGATGGGACGCGCGTAGAAGAACGAGTTCGGCCAATACGATCCGCTTCCCAGAAAAGCGGACTGGCTCGTGCCGTCCGGGTTCATCGTGAAGAGCAAGCGCGAGTTTGAGTGCGGCGTGTCGGTGTATTCCCAGCGCGCGTAAAGGATACGGCCGTCATTCATCACGGTCGGACACCAATTGTGCTCCTGGTCGAAACAAAGCTGCCGGATGTTCCGTCCGTCCGAGTCCATGACGTAGAGGTTCGCGACGTGCGCGCTGCCGTTGACACACGGCACGCCGACGAACACGGCCGTGGAGGTGAACGCGATGCGGCCGTTGGGAAGATAACAGGCGTCGTAACTGTCCACGTCCGGTTGTTCGCCGGTGAGTTGAATCGGGGAAGCTCTCGGCTTAAGGGCCCGTTCGAACACCTGCCAACGCCCGTTCGTGCCGGGCATCGAAAACAACACACGGTCCGCGTCCCAATGAAGATCCACATCTCCAATGAACATTCCCTCGGGTTTGAATACAGCGCGCGGTTCGGCTCCAGCCTCGCGCAGCGGCCATACGCACAGTTCATCATCATAGCCGGCCTCGGGCAGCGAGCAGTTGCTCTCCCAGTTGCGCGGCAGACCGAGCGAGGGCGAGCCTGCCGGACGTTTGACCAGCAGCAAGTCTTCGAAATCCAGCAGCGGGTTCGCCAGCAGCGCCTCTCGCTGCAGAGCAAGGAACTCCGCGCGAATGTCCCTTTGCGCGGAGGCGGCTGACTCAAGCATGGCCAGTCGCGACAGGTAAACGCCGCCATTTTTGTAGGTTCCACCAAAAGTGAGCGCGAGATCCTCGACGGCCCGGCGCAGCGCCGGCGTATTGATCTCGGATTCATGCAGCGTGACGCCGGGGACGGGAGGCGGATCCGAAAGCTGGCGCGCGTTCGGCCGGTGCACTGCCCAACCCGGCGGCAAGGGCAGAGCGGAGTCGAAGCGCAGATTCATGAGATGCGGGAAGTTTCCCGCCCGCTCGAGCCTGAGCGTGTGTGCCCCGGCGGTCAGCGACAGAAGCGCGCTCTCCTCCCACGCCGCCCCGCTCGTGTCCCAGGAACCTGTCGCGGTGCGGCATAGGTTCGTGATTGCGCAGCCGTGCATGGGATTGTGCTCGGAGGCGGAGGTGGCCGGCGTCGTTTGGAGAGATGCCATTCCGGTCGCCACCGCCGCCGTGACTAGGAGATGACGCAACCGACCAAACGATGGGCTGGGCTTATCGCGGTTCATGTGTCCGATCTGTTTCATGGCTTGTCGGGACACACACCCGCGCCCCACACCCTGCAACGGACGCGCGAAATGTGTCGTGAAGCTCAATGATTGAAACCCGCGCAACTCCCGCCCGACTTGATTCAGGTCAAACTTTTGGGGAGAATTACAGAGCGCGGTTCTTTTGACTTGGATCAAGGCCAGCCAAGGCTGCGCCTGCCATTCAATCGGGGAGACGCGTCCGGCTGTTAAGAATTCGAGGGAAACGTCGCTCTGAGTCGATGTTTCCCCGGCCGTAAATATCCAATCCTCGCCATCAAACCCCACCCATCCATGAAACTTCTCTGTCTTCTCTCCGTGCTTGCTGCAACCACCATCCCGTGCGGAGCTCAGCTTCTCATCGCGGACATGGGCGTCGCAATCTCAGTAATCGTGGTGGACCCGAATGCCACTGCGCCTGAACGATCCGCCGCAGCCGAACTTGCCGCGACCTTGCAGCAAATCACGGGCGCGAGTTTTTCGGTTCGCACAAACACCGAGGCGCCCGATCGCGCCATCCTCGTCGGCGTGGCACGCTCTACGCCGTGAGCCGGTTTCTGCAAGAACGGTGCGGCGTGCGTTGGTGGACGCTGTGGGCCAGCCGCATTCCGAAGCAGGAGACCCTGCGCTTGGGTGAACTAAACATCCGAGAAGAGCCCGCCTTCGAGTATCGTGAGTCGTTTTGGTATCCCGCCTTCAACGCCGACTGGTCGTGGCGCAACGGCTGCAACGGCCATTCCTCCCGGCTCACCTCCGACAAAGGCGGGTTGATCAGCTATGAGGGTTTCGTCCACACTTTCTTCCCGCTGGTCCCGCCGGAGAAACACTCGCCTACCAATACACGCTCCAGCCGCCGAAGACGCTCCAGCCGCGGGCCAACGTCTTCGTTCGGCTGTGCAGCATTGAGTGCAACTTCCGCGAACCGCTCGCTCATCCGTCGAACGCCTCCGCCTCGGCCATCTTGCCGTGCGTTACGTGTGGCTTGCGCGCTGGAAAGACCTGCGCCAAGAGTGCGCGGACGCCGGGGCCGCGTGGCCGTTGCCCGACTCGCGCAGTCAGGTAGCGGACGAATGGATCGCGGTGGCTCAAGGTGTCCCGGGCAAACCGTGGACCAAGGTGACTCTACTCAACAAAGGGGGCCTGACGCCGGAGAAGTGGGTGGCTCGATTTCGGTAGGTGGCGCGGAGGCCCGATTGCCCCACCAAGTTCTCCACCGAACGAAGTGTAACTCCGAAAAATCTAGCCACGTCTTGTTCGGTCCTATTGGGCGCATCCCAATCGAGGGGCTCTTGAGGCTTTTTCTTATCGTGTAAGTCCTTGATACTGAACTGGAGCCAGTTGTCGGATTTGAACCGACGACCGACGGTTTACAAAACCGTTGCTCTACCACTGAGCTAAACTGGCGTCCGCAGATCCCATCGGAGAATTACTATGCTTTACTCAAACCGGGAGGCAAGCAGTTTCGTCGCTGTTTGAAAACATCCACAGATTCTTGGGAGGACGCAAGATTCCGAAACTGGATAGCGCGCGCGACCCTTGAAAGCCGGCCCTCACTTTAGTGCGGACGGCGTGGCAATTGGATTAAAGAAGGAGGCCGCATAGTTCCGGATAGGTTCCAAAAGCAAATCTGCGGGTGAGTCTCCGCCATCGGTCATCAACCGGCTTTTACCTTTCAAAACCGTCTTGTCGAGAGTTTCTTCCGAAACAGAATCGACGATCTGAATTTGAATTTCGAGTTTGTCCCTGAGACCGGTATTTTCCGTGGATCGATCTTCCCATCGGATCACAGTTGCATAAATGCAGTAATCGCATTGAAACTCCCGCGCCGTTGCAAGGCTTTCGTCCAGAGTTTCCACTCGCCGCCCCACGTAGACGCGCCGAAAATATTTCGCGAACTCGTCCTGAAGCGCGTAAGCGGTCTTTTTCCCGGAGTCTTGAACGAATTCCCCTTTGAATCTTAAGTCCGGGGGGATTGGGACGTAAGCGATGGCAGCGGATTTTAATCGCGGCCTTTCCGCGACCCCGTCTGATCGCAGCTCATCGTATGTGTGTTGGCATCCGGCGAAAATCAGCATCAAGGCGACGGCGCTGAACAGGGAGAAATGAATTGGTTTCACAATGGCAAAAGGGTTATTGCTTGATGTTTTGGGGACCAGGTGCCTCAGACGCTTTCGCCTCTTTTTCATCGAGGTTCCTCGCTAGACGTTCCTTGAGCGGATTATACATTTGGTTCGTAACGATGCTGAGATGCTTCCGCGCTTCGTTGAAGCGACCGGACATGAGTTCGATTCGAGCGAGATGGAGATAGACTCCATCCCGCTCCAGTTGATCATTCGCCACAGCCAGCGCCTCATTCCAGGCTCTTAACGCATCATCGACGCGGAGGGGTTTGATGCCGTAGAACGTTTGCGCGTAATCGGTCGCCAGGGGGAAATTCTTCGGATCCATCTTCACGGCTTTGCGGTACAAATCGATAGCGCGATCGAATACCTGATCTTCTGTAAAACCGTAATGTTCCTTGGCGTCTTTGCGAAATAGGTACGTTGTGGTGGCGAGATTTTGCAGATACACGGGCTCGTCGGGCGCAAGCACGATCGCTTGCTCGTAATATTCAAATGCCTTTTTGACAGGGCCTCGATGCCCGTAATGATTTGCGAGATTGTTCCACGCAGCCGGATGTTTTGGGTCGATTTCACGCGCCCTCTCCCACTGCTCGACCCCTTTGTCTTCGTCCCGGGTTTCGTTGAGAAAACTCCCGTAAGCGAGTCTCGCTTGAACATGCCGCGGGTATTTCTGAAGGAATTCCTCGTAACGCTTTCGAACCGCGTCAAAGCGCTGTTCAATTCGCGCAACCAGCGTTTCTCGGGATTCGCCGGCGCCCGCCACTTCAAACTCTTTCGCCTCGCGAATCCATCGGTCCGCATCGGTCTGCGCAGCGTCGTCCTGCTCCAGCAACTTCAAATATTCCGTTTCGGTCGCGCCGGAGGATCCATCCGAAATAGGAGTCTGCGCCGTCGCTTCCCAGAGGAATGCGCCCAAGATCGCGATACTGATGATTCTGCTCGTCACGACGGTAAGCTAGCAGAGGCTGTGATCGGCGACAACCACCCTTATCCGAATGCGCGGAGCGGGAATATCCAAGATTTCAAACGAGAGTCGCCGGGAAGGCAAACTTAGAGTTCGTTCCACGAAGTCACGATGAAACCGGCGCCGCTGCCAAGATTCCCAAGCGCCTCGTCATAATGGAAGTTGAAGTGTCCGTTCATCGAGATGCTGTTTACGACTCCAGCCCCGACCAGGTCGTAACTGGAGCTGCCCCCGCCGTTCATTGAGAAGTCGGCCTGCGGAGCGTAAATCACTCCTGTAAACGCGGCGTTGCCACTCAAGCTCAAGCTCGTGTTGCCGGGCATTCCGTAATAAAAGAAATTGGTCGCATTTGAATTTGAATTGACGATTCCATTGCCTGAAAGACTAGCCGAAGAACCCGCGCAATACAGTTGAAGACTCGCCCCGGGCGCGATCGCGATGTATGCCTGCCCAGCCATGCTGATATCGCCGGTCACATAAAGCACGGCGTTGCCATTCACCAGCATCGCCTTCTTGCCGCTCATACTCAGGCTGGATAACTGCCAGTTTCCGTTGCCGACGACGTACGTGTAATTCGTGCCGCCGACACTGCCCGATGGCGGCGTGAATGCCCCTCCCGAGAAAGGAATTTGAACATCGGGAAAACTTGCGTTCATATCATCGGACGACCAGCCAGGTTCGATGCCTGATCCGCCTCCGTCGATGAATGCTTTGCTTCCCATCGCTGCGTTGCCAACCGTGCTTATCGAACCGCCCGGCCCCGTCGAAACGTGGCCGTAAATACTGACATTTCCGTTTGCGCTAATCACGTTTGCGGCGGACGACACGCTGGCAATATCCCCATTATCCTTGGACTTGGCCGGATCATATTGCCCGCCCGTGCTGAAACTCGGATTGGACGAGTCGAAACTGTCGGTCTTCACACTTCCATTCAGACCGATCGATCCTTTGGCCACCAACCCCTTCATAAACATGCTTTGGGAGGCGGTGGTGACCCGGATTGTCCGAATCAACTCGTTCGTCTGAAACGGCTCCGACACGTAACCTTGGGACACAATTGTGGGCGTGGATGACTGCGAGATGGCAACCGTGTACCGTCCCTCGCCAAAGGCTCTCTGTTTGAAATACTGAGTACCCGGCAAAGCAATCCCGTTGCTCAGCGCCAGGGAAGTGACCTGTGTCCAGCTATCCGTTGAGAGGTTGGAATAATGAAAATACAAGTGCGACATCGCCTCCTCAATGCCCGCTTCCGCTATGGGAAGAATCGAGTTATAGACTTGCGAGCGCATGCTGGATCGGCGCTGAAAGCTCGTCATCCCAAGATAACTTGCGATCCCAAATCCGATGAGCCCCGCCGCGATAACGGTGACCACCAGCGCGCTGGCCGATTGAGACTTAAAACGTCGTGTTCTCACTACTGCTTTCGGATCAAAATCTTTGCGGTTTGCATGTCTTCGGTATTGGGCTGGCCGGTGGTCGTTCGATAACACCTCCAGTTGACGTGCACCATCTTGAGATCACTCGCGCCTGTCGCAGGATACTGATCATAGGAGCCCGGCATCGTCAGGCTTCGGAAATACGAAAAGCTGAAGCTGTCGCAATACCGAAGGAGCGTCTTGGATTTAGCTCCGCTGGAGCGCACTAGCGTTTGCTGCAAAGGATCGTACGTAAAATCCACCAACGTTCCAGCCGCCACATTGGTCAGAACCAACTGATTCGTCGAGAAAGACACCACGGCGTCGGCCTGCCGGATCTCGGTTGAAAGCAAATCCAGCGTGTATCGGGTGTCGGCGTCCATGTCCACATAGTTGAACATTGACGCGAAGTTACCCGCTGAATAGCTGATCAAAGAGGCCAGCGCCGCAAGAACCAAAGAACCTATAGCCGACGCGACCAAAATTTCCATCAAGGTCATCGCTGCGCATTTCCGCGCCAATTGAGTGTGTTTTAGCGAAGCCCCATTCATCGGAACTTTCAATCCGGTAGCGGCGGTTCGATGTTTAATAAACATAATTCCGCATCCCGTTTTGAGACGCCAACGTTTGCATTGTTCTTTGGCGCTGGATGTTTCCAGACACCCAAGTCAGGTTCACGATCACCTTCCTCAAATCGTTGCTATAGCTTTCACTTATCCCAGAGCTCGCGATGGTGACAACGCCCGTATAGATCACTCCTCCCTCGGTAGGATTACTGGCGTTTGTCGGATAGAAGTAGGCTGTGAACGTTGCCGGAATGTTGCCTCCATTAAGCTCCGCCCAAGAAAATGTCCGAAACTCCTCCATCTTCTCAGTCAGAAGTTGAGTGGCGCGGAGATTCTCGCGAGCTTCACCAACCGCCACAAGACCGGCGCTCAAAGCCGCATAGAAAGAAGTAAAAACGACCCCGATCAAGGCCACAGAAATCAAGACCTCTACGAGAGTGAACGCGGCGGATTCTTTTGAACGAATCATAACAAGACATCGTTGCAACGGCGCTTCCTCAAGGAAGAGCGCTCCCAAAAAGGAACGATTCTATTAAGGTTG
>JAQBVM010000281.1 GCA_027623095.1 Verrucomicrobiota bacterium | reverse complement strand
ACAAAATGCAACTATTTTTCCGCCCGTCTGTTAGATTCCAAGATCCCTTCCGAACCCTCCTAAGAAAAAGCTAAGATGCGCACCAAGTGCAAGAAGCGCTCGATCGAGCAACGAATCTTCGTGAGCAAGCTGTTTCGGAAGCGTTGTCCTCGCCTCATTTCGGGCTTTTAGCGCAGAAACACTCCGATGATCAGGCAACACGATATCTTGGAGGTGATTGCGGTTGGGTCACTCGGGATTCGGCGGAAGCGCGGTGGGAACCCGAAGTTCTGGCAGCCGTGTTCGAACTGACTCAACCCGGTGAAATTACACCTGTGATCCGAATCTCCGCCGGATTTTTTTTTGGCAAACTGATCGAGCGCAAAGACGAAGAAACCGCACCACTCGCGATGGTGCGGGATCGAATCAAGCACCAACTGCTCTCCGAGAAGCGTAAGAAGGCGGAGCGCGAGTTTGACCGCATGCAGCGCGTCGGCGTGGACGTGAGCATCAATGAAAAACTTTTAACGGAAATCCGAGTGCCGAAACGGTTGGCCCGGAACAACGACAGCACTCTTCCCCCTTCACCCATTCGGTAGCCTGGTCCTACAAATGTCTTTTATGAATCCATTTGCCTCTCTCGCAACAAGATCGGCTATATCCTTCCTATTGGCTGTTGCGCCGATCATGGTGAAAGCCGTTCCGACCCAGACTCAAACGTTCAATCTTCGGCCCGGTTGGAACGCCGTCTTCCTGGAAGTTCAACCAGCGGCGAACACTCCGGGTGAAGTGTTTCAAGGAGTTGCGTTCGAGAGTCTTTGGATGCTCAAAACGCGAACGCTTTCGGTCGAATTCATTCAAAACCCGAATGAAGCCGTCACAAGCAACGCTGAGTGGTTGCGTTTCATTCCCACGAACCGGGTTGAGTCCTTCCAAAACACGCTGTTCCGCATTGCCGCCAATCGGGCGTATTTGATCAAGGTCACCGATTCCGCTCCGGTCACACTCAGTGTCACGGGACGGCCTGTACTTAGACCGCTCGAATGGCAACCGGATGCGTATGTGCTTCGCGGCTTTCCCGTTGATCCCGCCTCTCCTCCCACATTCGGCAGGTTTTTTCGAGGCTCGACCGCTCACTTCGATCCCATCGTGAGGCGGATCCAGCCAATTTATCGGCTCAACAGCGCTGGGGAGTGGACGCTCGCTGACAGTGAAGACACGATTGCTCCAGGCGAAGCATACTGGGTTTTTACGAAGGGCTCATCGGAATATCCCGGCCCGTTCTCGGTGAGCGTGCCCTTTGGTGAAACATTCGATTTCACAAGGGAAGTGCAGCGACAGAATCTCACTTTTTCAGACCACAGCGGCGACGGGCTTACCATCTCCTTGCGCGACGTTGTGGCTCCCGGCGCAAACCTCCTCTCTTACCTCAATCCCGATCCGACCGGTGACTTGCAGTATTTTCCGTTGCCGAGTCCCTACGACGTCACTTTGGCGGCCAACGAGACTTCCAACCTCGGGCTCTCGATGAGGCGTCAAGAGATGGTCAATCCGGTCTTCGAAACAGTGCTTGAGGCGTCGGACGGCGCGGGGACGCGATTCCTCATTCCAGTGCTTGCGGGTAAACTTTTGGGCACGGCCGAAGCGGCGCTGTTGAAAGCTCAGACTGGCGACGGTGGTATCGTCCGCCGCTCGTTGGGTCCCATCAAACTCTCACCTCCGCAGGAAGCCCAATCTCACGTGGGGCTCTGGAGTGGTATCGTTACCATCAACGCCGTATCCGAAGCTCATTCGTCCGACCCCACGGCTCCGACTCCCGTCGAAAATGAGTTCAGAATGCGCATCCTTCTTCATGTGGATGAAAATGGCGTCACTCGACTGCTCAGGGAAGTCATCCAGATGGTCCGGCAGGGCGCTTTCATATCCGATGCAACGGGAAAGCTCGTCCGATCTGAGCCTGATCGAGCCGTGTTGGTCACGGATTTCTCGAAGCTTTCGCAGTTCTCGGGGGTCTCCATGCGAGACGGAGCTCTACAAGGCCGCCGGCTTTGCTCGGTCGGTTTCAACTTCGCGGCGAGCAATACGAACAACTTTGTAGAAATGGACGGTAACTTCGCCGTGGGACAGGCCTTATCCGGCCAACTCAATCTCCCCTCGACACAGCCCACGAATCCGTTTTTGCACCGCTACCATCCTGATCACGATAATTTGGCTACCGATTTCAGGCAGTTCAAGGAGGAAGCTATCTCGGTGACACGGATGATCCAGTTGGAGTTTTCAGCGCCGCCGGCTGATTCCAAAGTCCCCGATTATGGCTACAACCAAATGGACGGAATTTACCGCGAAACGCTTTCCGGATTGCACCGCCAGGACATTCACACGAGCGGCGCGTTTCAGCTCACCCGGATCACAACTGTCGGCAGACTCAACGAATAGCGAAACCGCCCCGGTGCAAACGATTTTCCAGATGATGAATACGATGAAGTTTTTGAAACCACTCCACCATCGGAGTGTGGACGCGAATCGTTCCGGTGAGTCTCAATCGGAATTCGCGAATGAACAACTGCGAACGAATGCGCCTACGCCCTGCCAAAGTGGCGTCGACCGCGCAGTCGAAACGATTCGCCCCACCCGAGGGCAACGGCGTTCCCGGAACCTCGCTCGAAGTGTCGTGTTCCTGACGCTGGTCTTTTGCGCCATTGCTGGCGCGGCTTCTTCCACGGCCGCGAATATCTCCGCCGACTTCAACGGAAGCAGTTACACGCGGACAACCGGTAATGTCGATTTGGCGAACCGATCGTTCACCCTGATGGCTTGGGTCCGGCGGGGAGGTTTTGGCGCCTCCGCAAGGTGGATATTCACGCAGGGCACCAATGGGGTGAACAACAGCGCGCTCAGAATCGGATTCGCCAGCACCAATATTTTTGATTTTCAATTTGCCGGGAACAATCTGAGGTACACGGACGCAAGCATAGCCGACTCCAACTGGCATTTGTGGGCTTGCACCTATGATAGCTTGACCCGGACTCGCCGGATTTACCGGGATGGCGTTTTGGCCGCATTCGATACCGCCACGGCGCACTATCAGGGAACGGGCTCGCTGACCATAGGCGGAGAAGTTTTCAACAACTTCACCGCGCCGACGACCGGAACGACGACCTACTTCTCCGGTACGATCGATGAAGTAAAGGTGTATCAACGCGCCCTATCGCAGGAGGAGATCGTGGCGAGCATGCGAAACGAAACCGTTTCAAGCGCCAATCTCATCGAGTATTGGCCGTTTGACGCGGATAACAACACGCAATTTCTTTCCGCGCTTCCCACCGGACAGAGCCTGAATCAATTCGGAAACATCAGAACCGCCACTTGGGCCGACCTGCAATCCGAGAATCACGTCGCCAATTTCGACGGCACAAACGACCGGCTGCAAACCTCGGAGAGTCGAGATTATTTGGCCAGCGAGTCCTTCACCGTGATGGCTTGGGCGCGCAAAATGGGCGGCCCTTCCGCCACGGGCCGGGTGAGATATGTTTTCACCCACGGGAGCCAGGTTTCCACGCGCAACTATCTGTTTTTCGGACTAAACGCCAGTGACCAATTCGGCTTTGGGTTTTCCGGGGATGATTTGTGGGCAAGCGGCCAACCAGTGAGCGACTTTACCTGGCACCACTGGACCGGGACGTATGACTCCGCCACGCACACACAGAAGCTCTACCGAGATGGAAAAATTATGGCCAGCCGCGTGGCAAGCGCTCATTTTCAAGGAAGCGGCCCCATCGGAATTGGTACGGCGGTCAGTCGACCGACTTTCAATGGAAACTGGGTGGGACAAATCGATGACGTAAAGGTCTTCCAGTCCGCCCTTAATCCGAACCAGATCCAGCAGGAAATGAGTCCGCGCCTGGTTTCCGGCGGAAGCTTGTTGGAGCATTGGGATTTCGAACAAGAGGATTCGAGCGGTTTTCCGAGCGCTCTCGACGACGCTTTGGCTTCACCGCTCAATAAATCCGGGGGCATCGCCAGCATGCCAGATGACCCAGGTCAGCCATTGTATCAAAATATCAGGATTTCCGGCAATCAAACGCCCAACTTCCATGCCACGTCGGTGAGGCTGGACAATCAGTCATTCACCCTGATGGCCTGGGCCCGCAAAACGGAAAACAACGGCCAGATTCGAATGATCTTCACTCAGGGGACCACAGAGAGCTCCCACGGGCTTCTATTCGGTTTCAGCAGCGACAACCGGTTTACATTTGATTTTTGGGGCACGGACACCACGACGCGTGAGAGCTACACCGACACCGACTGGCATCACTGGGTCGGCACTTATGACCACAAGACACGGACTCGGCGCATTTATAGGGATGGTGCCTTGGTTGCGAGCGGAACGGCGCCTTCACACTACCGGGGCACGGGCAATCTATTGATCGGTCATCGCCGCTGGAAATTCGTGGACCAGGCCGCAGTGGCGGATTTGCGGAAGACAGAGGAACGATATGCCGATTTGCTGACAAATTATAAGGATGACCTTCGAGATTTGGAGACACGCAAAACGGCGGTTGAGAATGAGCTTGCGCGCCTCAAAACGAGCGACTTCCAAAAAATACTGAAAGTGGGGTTGTGGTCGAATTCTTTTAAGATCGAGACCGACTACGACGCTTACAACAAAAAGAAAAAGCAGCTTCAGAGCAGCATTAGAGGTTACGAGGATGCAATAGAGGATCTGGAGAGAGCTGTTCAGATTAACCGGAATAGGCTGGACGATGTGGAGCGCCAGATCGAGGCGGCGTCCGCCACCTGGGATTCGTCGCCGCTTTGGGTCTGGAAAGGAGACCTTGACGAGCTTCGTGTCTTCAACCGGGCACTCACGGCCGAAGAGGTGCGGAGCGAGGGCGTTCGGTTCGGATTGTCCGCTTTGCCGAACGACTTGATCGGTGGATGGACATTGGATGGCTATTCGTACAATAACGGAACCTACTATTTTCATCCTATGGTACCCGGTTTGCCGTATCTCTTTCGGACGACGGGAGATTTTGGGCTGCCGACCGAACCGCCGCCGCTGTTGCCTCCCAGCATTGGGCCGCTGCCCTCGATAACCATCAATGAAGACGCGCCCATGCAAACGTTGGATATCTCCGGTATTTTTGACGGCGCTCCGGGGCGATTGGCGAGAATGGGCGTGAACGTCCAAGTCAGCGACCCGGCTCTGGTTCGGGTTTTGGGAAGAACCTACGATGGAACCGGCACGACCGCGCGGAGTCAGTTTAGGTTGATGCCGGACGCGAACGGTATCGCCACTGTAACCGTGACGGCAGCGAAAAGGTTTGGTGATTTGACTGCGGAAGGCACTCGGTCATTCGAATTGCAGGTCATGGCGGTGAATGATACATCGGTCATCGGATCGTCGACCTCCGCGCGTTTGCAGGGCTCCAATCAATCCGTCGAAGTTCCCGGCGTGCAAGGGATGGCGGAGGGCAACAACCCGCACACTGTCAGCGCTTGGATCCGCCCGGCTGGACCGTTATCCGAAGCGCAAAGTCTTTTGCGGTTGGGCGACCCGGTTCCCGGAGCGCTGGATTGGAGTCTCGAACCCGCGGGCAGTCCAAACCAAATCGCCGGTCAATTTCGCGTTCAGGGGAACGATTCCAGCCTGTTGAGTGTCCCCAACATCTCCTCGAGCGGCTGGACGCACCTTGCGACGTCCTGGGATGGAATGCAGTTCAAGGTCTTTGTGAATGGCGTCCTTGCGGGCCAATTCACGTCCGAGGCCGATACGGAACTTTTCGCCCTCCAGGGAATTCCGCTACTGCTTGGCGGTTCGACTTCAGGCGCAAGCGGCTTCAATGGAAACATCGATGAGGTTCAGGTTTGGAATCGGCCCCTGACCGCGTCGGAAATCCAGATTAACATGAATCATCCGCTGAGCGGAGCTGAGGACGGGTTGCTTCTCTATTGGCGGTTTGATGAAGGAGAGGACGAACGTGCCACGGATTCGGCGGCGATTGCGGGCAACAAGGCTCATCTGAGCCAAGGTACGTTCCTTAATGGCGCTGGCTACGAGAGGGCGACTACTCCTGACTTTGGGATTGTGGTTGGGGACGAGGACAAACCCAACAAGATTTACCTTCCCGGTTATGACGTCGATTCACCGCTTTCGTACACAATTGTCACGCCTCCGAGCAACGGAACATTGAGTCGTGCCGAGGGAAACTGGTCCAATCCGCTGCATAACCCAATTATCTACACGCCCAATCCCAATTTTACAGGATCCGACAGCTTAATTTACCGGTTGAACGATGGAGAAACCGATTCCCCGGAACAGACGATCGAAATCCGGATAACGAACCTCAATGACCCGCCCACTGTGTCCAGTTACAAAGTCCAACTTATCGACGAAGACGAACCTCCACGGTCAATTCCATTGTTGGTTGACGATCCCGAGACTTCAGCGGATTCGTTGCGCCTTTCCGCGATGTCGTCGGATCAAAAGGTGATTCCCAATCAAAACATTGTTTTCCACGGTTCAGGGACCAATCGCACGTTCACCATCACACCCGTAAGCGGCGAGCTGGGCCGCAGCACGATCACCCTGACCGTGAGCGACACGGATGGCGCGAGTACCGTCAGGTTGTTTGATGTTCAAATCCTCCGCCGCACCTACGCCGTCGTCGATCTCGGAACCTTGCCAAACCACACCGTAAGTTCTGGCATGGCGATCAATGACAACGGCTTGGCAGTTGGATACTCCGGAAATGGTCCGGGTGATCGGCGGGCGTTCGTCTATCTTGGCGTACTCTCGGGCGGGGACCTATTAGACCTTGGCACACTGGGAGGATCCGCCAGCGAAGCTTTGGCCATCAATGGCAGCGATCAAGTGGTGGGCGTTTCGCTTGCAGGGGACGGCCAGCCGCACGGCTTTCTGGCCACGAGCATCATCTCCCCAATTACGGACTTGGGAATTCTGGTGGGAGGAACCTCAAGCAGCGCTTTTGGCATCAGCTCGCAAGGTTTTATCGTGGGTTCCGCCAATACGCTGCTTGGAGAAACGCATGCGGTCGTCCGGAGTTTGGAGGCAACCGAATTTTCGGACATCGGTGGCCTTGGAGGAAAGAAAGCACAGGCAACAGCCATCAACGATTTTGGTATCATCGTCGGATACAGCCAGCTGGAGGACGGGCAGGAACGGGCGTTCGTGTTCCAGGATGGAGAAATGACGGACCTTGGCGTGGCGGCACCGAATCATACCGGAAGCCGGGCATGGGCGATCAGTCCGACGGGGCAAATTGTTGGGGAATCATTGGTCAACCGGACGAGTGTGGCCATGGCTTATCAGGACGGCGCGATGACCGAATTGGGTTTGCTCAATGATACCGGATCGAGCGTCGCTTATGGTGTCAACGGCAACGGCCAAGTCGTCGGCACCGCCGTGGTTGGACAGGGAACAACACGAGCCTTTCTCTATAGTGCGGGCGAATTGCTGGACTTGAACAATTTGATACCAACCGATTCCGGTTGGGAATTGACCGAAGCTCGTGGAATCAATTCGAACGGCGAAATCATCGGAACGGGAACCATCAACGGCGAACGTCATGCGTTTGTTGCCATACCGGCAACGCCTATTGGGCGTCCCTTGGCGCGTCCCCCTGGTGCCGTGGCAACGCGGCCTCCCGAAGTCGAATTGCTTGAGGCCAACGCGGACGACAGGCCCGACAACAGTTTCTTATGGGTCGATTTCGAGAAGCGGTTGTATGCCATCCGCCCGGTCACGGCTCGGGTCAACTGGCCAACCTCGATCCGGATCACGGATACCAACCGAATCCAGAGCATTTCAATCAACGTGTGGCCCAGGACGCCGCAATCATACGTGGTGAGTTCCCCTGTCGAATTGGAGCCTCGCGGTGTGCCCATTGCGCATAGCTTCCAGTCCGTATTGTTTAGCACTACGGGAGGAGTCTCCGTGGATGTGAGCACCAGGACGTTTCGAGCCTCTCGGACCGGATGGAGCGTGCTTTACTATCTCAAAACGGACGGGGAGGACTCGGATCCTCGATCGCAGCACCCTTATTTCGAGGTTGTCAAACGGGTGACGTGGGACGATCCGGCCTATCTGTTGGACGGCAAGCCGTGGACGATCGGTGAAGTTCTGAATCACGAAACGCACAGCGATTATCTTGGAAAACAGGGGTTCGTCATCCTCCAAGGTGCGCCCTACGATGGAGCAGGGGAGGCTCGTGCGCACGATCGGAATACCCGGCTCGGCCCCATCATCCCGGTGAATCTGGATACCTCCTCAGAGAACGACGATTTGGTCGTCGCCTGGTATCAAACCAACCAAATTGGTGTGGCTTGGTCCACCGACCCGGTTCGATATTCCTTGTCATGGCCTACCAATGCTCCGCCGATCGTGATTGCCAGCGGACTTGGGTCGGGACCTCTGCCGGATGAAGAATATCCAAACCGAATGGTTTATGGACAACCCGACCCGACGCTCCCGGGCTATAACCCGAACGAAGAGCACGGCCTCATTCTTCCCGGGTCTTCCGGTGACGACGCCCTGTTCAGCCTGCGGAGTGATCTGAACGATATTGTGGGTGTCTCCGAACCGTTCTCGCTTCTGAAATACGGGGACCCGGTGACTGGCGATTGGCGGATCAAAGTCTTCCGCGTTGTCGCCGAAGAAGCCCCCTATTTCTTCAACTACGACGGTGTGGCAGGAAACGAGATTGCACCACCGTTCCCCTTGAGCGTGCTTCCGCTGTGCGAGGCCTCCCTCGGTGTTTCCGGACCGTATTGGGAAAATGTCCGGGGGAAATTGTACGCCAAAGCCGCGGGGCCGTTCGGCGGAACGGCAAACATCGTCACCCGGTATTATTACCCATTGCAGCCGGGCTTCTTTTACGACTTGAACAAAGATGGCAGTCCGGATGCGCCGGAGAGCGACTGCATCCCTTGGCTGAACCGGCTTCCCGGGAGGCAGGTCGGTCCGCCCGTGAATATTAGTTACACAATCCGGTGGCCGGATGATCCGCCGGTTCTGCAGGTTGGAGAGACGCTCTTGAATCCCAAGCGTGGGCTGCCCGGCGTGCGAAGCATGGCCAAAGCTTCTATTGTTTATGACAGCGTCACGGATACCATCGACAGGTCGAAATACAGCGCGCGACTCTACGATCCCCTGAGCGATCGCAAGATAAAGCTCATTGGGAAGGAATCGATTCCCCTGGAAATTCAACGTGCGAATATTGACGGCAAGGAGGTTTTTACGGATCTCGCTTTTCCGATTCGGGTCCGGTTGAAGTATGATCCAGGCAACCGGGAATTATTGTTTGGCGGTTACCTCGACGAATCCGGCATCGGTTCCAATCCATTGCTCTTGCCGAATATCCTCACGTCGCAGGAGCGTAAAAGCCTGTTGAATCTCGCTCCTAAACATGAGACTTGGCCGGGAATCGTGGATCGTCTCTATATCACGACGCGCAATCCGAACGGGCTCGATGTCGATGGCGATGACCACCCGGATAACAGCGTGCTGGCTGGGCAGCTCCTCTCCGGATCCACTCTGGTTCAGGAATCGTTCGGCTCGCTTCCCAAGGCGTTGACGGCGGGGGATTCGGATGTTCCACCCGAACAGCCGCGTCCCGGTGCGGCAATCAGTTTCGCCGGATCCGGGCAAATGGATCGGTGTTACCGCCGCCACCAACGAAACCATGATCGAGCAGGGTTCTGGCTGTCGCATTGGCAAGT
>JAQBVM010000280.1 GCA_027623095.1 Verrucomicrobiota bacterium | reverse complement strand
ATGTCAGCACAATCCCCAAATCCCTTTCCAAGCCCTCGTCAAGCACCGCTCCAAATAAAAAGACCGTGATGCCGCGACCCATTTCAAAAAGGCGTCAGTTCTCTTTGCGACGTTTGGCAGGCTGGACAATTCGGGTTCGGTTCTTCTTGAGCCGATTCGTCAAACGCAACGTTCGCAGCAGAATTGGCAGGACCGCCAGATCTTTTTCCCGGTTTGCCGCTTGCTTGCTCGCAATCACTCGACGCAACGGAAGCGCCTTCACCGGCACGTTTCGCATGATGAGAATGCAATCTATGTTTTATTCGCGGAGCGCCTTAAGGAAAGCGCTGAGCGGGCTGTCTTGAGACTGAAGTGGCATCGTTCCTGTGGGGACATGGCGAAGAGCAGAGCGTGCTGCCAGAGCTCGGCATCGTCCAGGCCGCGCGCGCCAGCCAGTTGCCTGTAAATCCGCTCCGCACGGTCAGGCTGGCGTTTTGATTTCGAACCCATGGCAAAACGATGCTGGGAAGTGGTTCTGGGGGCAAGAACGCTTTGCGCGGAGCGCATCCGAATGAGAACGTGCCTGTCCTGCCCAGTTCCGCCTGGGAGGAGGCGCCAACTCTGCCTTCTTTTGGTGGGGCGACACTCCGTGGAGCCCTGGCTTCTCCTCGTGGGACGGGTGTGCTGCAAATCGGAGCTGTGGAAACGCCGGATCGCTTGGATGTGCCGATATTTCCATTGCCCCTTCTCGTTCTGGTTCTCGCCGCAAGGTTGGCGAGGGATCCACGGAGTGTCGCCCCACATCGAAAGACTTACGGCCGCGATTCGCGCGCGGAATCTGGAGGTTGTCACTACTGATGAATTCAACGCCAATATTTTCTTGTGCACGACAGCCCGATCTTCCTTCGGATTCCTTTTATCTTGCCGAGCCTGCTTTTTGAACTTGTTTCGGTTCGTCCGGGGCATGCAAAGTCAGCCTCTGTCCTATGGTGGATAAACATCGAGACCAGGAACTGAATTTGTTTCCTTCGGACGCTGCCGGCGAGCCCAAAAAGCCGAAGCGCGAACCTGCGTTCGTGGTTCCGGAGCGCCACAAGCTGCTGTTCACAATCGACTGCGCGAATGCTTGGATACTGCTTACATGGACGTTTGCGGCGTCCGGAGCTCCGGCTGCGGAAATGCGGATTCGATGCACGGCGCTCGATACCCTCACTTGGGAACTCCAACGGGGTGAAAACACGGAGACCTTTGAGAGTTCGCATCATCGCATGTCGATCCGATCGAAGCTGCGCCGATTGAAAACCATGTTTCCGCTTGCCGACAACGGTTTCTCCGCCGGAAGCATTCCGTTTGAGAAGCGGGATGGGCACGTTTATTCCGGAAAGTTCGAAGATCTGTCCGTTCCAGTTTGGGTCCCTGAATGGCAGTGGATCGAGGGGCAGATCGTCGCGATGGCCACGCAATTGCGTCCGAGGTTCAGTCCGGTGGCGAGAATGTTCGAAGAAATGGAGCCTTCACAGAGGGCTTTTCTGAAACGTGAGGAAAGGCGGCTTCAGGAAGAAAAGCGCGCGTTGGAAGCAAAACGGGCTCGAATCCTGGAGAATCAGAGGCGGTTTGAAGCGGCGCGGAAGGAGCGGGCTGCTCGCCGGGAAAAGGTTGTCCTAGAAAAGGCACGAACCGCGGCAACGTCAGTTTCTGTTCCGGCCAGCGAGCCCTCAAAACCGCCGCCCGAAGTGCCTGTGAGAATCGATTCTCCAGCGCTTGAATTTCAGTCCTCTTTATTGCCGATCACCGATTTGCGGTCATTCTTCCTGTTGGAGCGCGCCGCGTTGTGGTGGGTTTCAAATCAGTCGGACGATCTGCTCGCCTTGCCGTATTGCTCGATCGAAAAGCTCGATTACCAGATTCGCACGGCGCTGCGTGTGATTGGTCCCTTGAGGGGGCGTGCTTTGCTTTCCGATGAAGTGGGATTGGGCAAGACAATCGAAGCCGGTCTTGTCGCGAAAGAATACCTGACGCGCGGGATGATCAAGCGATTCCTAATCCTAACCGTGCCGTCGTTGGTGGATCAGTGGGAGGAGGAGCTTTCCGAGAAATTTCATTTGCCCGTGGCAACCACGAATCATCCCTCATTTCGGTCCGATCCCGACGCATTTTGGCGCCAGAACTTTGCGATCGTGGCCTCCTTGCACACCTTAAAACAACCGGCCCATCTCGCGGTCGCGCAGACGATTAATTGGGATTTGTTGGTGGTGGATGAAGCGCATTACTTGAGAAACCGTTCTTCACAGGCCTGGCAAGCCGTCAACTCACTTCCCAGACAGTTTCTTCTATTGCTGACCGCCACACCCGTTCAGAACTCGCTGGAGGAGCTTTACAACCTGGTCACTCTTCTCCAACCGGGACAGTTACCGTCGCCCAAGGAGTTTCGGGATCGGTTTATCGACAAGAAAAGTCCTCACCGTCCGCGTGAATCGGAAGAATTAAGACGGTTGCTCGGGCAAGTGATGATACGGAACACACGCGCAAACGCGGGAGTTGACCTGCCTCCACGCCGCGCGGAAACCATACTTTTCGATCTCGACGCCGATGAACGGGCGTTTTTCGAACAATGGGAAAAGGAGTTGCGCGATCATCTTTCCCGAATGTCCGCGAGCCTCGGGAGTTTGTGGGGCCGGTTACTTCTCCAGACCATCGGCAGCAGTCCGGCGGCGTGGAGGGACGCGTTGAAATCTTTTCCAGAACAAACCGCGGCCGACTCGTGGCGGCGGCTCGCTCCTTTTGAGGCCAGTTGGATTAAGAAGTGCGCCCTGATCGCGCCTCTTGCACTCGAGGAAGGCGGGGTGGTGGTGTTCACACAGTACCTTCGAACTCAAGCCGCCCTCGCCGAACAACTTGCGGCGGCGGGCGCGACGACATGGGTTATCAACGGCCAGACACCCGCTGTTCAACGCCAGCCCATCACGGAGGAATTTCGGCGCAAGGGCGGCGCGTTGTTGTTAACTCATAGCGGAACAGAGGGGCGCAACTTGCAGTTCTGCCATCGGCTTGTCAATTTCGATTTGCCTTGGAACCCGATGGAAATCGAACAGCGGATCGGCCGGCTGCATCGTCTCGGTCAACAGCGTCCGGTGCGCATTTACAACCTGGTGCAACGGCACACACTCCAGGAACATCTGCTGGAAATCTTGCAGGATAAGCTCAATTTGTTCGAACTGGTTGTCGGCGAAACGGGGTTGATCCTCGGAGACCGGTTCAGCAGCGACGAATTCGCGGAGGAAGTGTTTCGCCGCTGGAGGGATGCCGACGGGAATCTGGCCCAGGCGTTTGAGACCCTGGGTGAAGAACTTACCACCGCGAGGGAAAACTATGTCCAGGTCAAACAATTGGACGAAACGTTGTTTGCCCAAGATTACGAATCGCTATAGAAACGGGACTCGACGAAACGAATGAGGCTGCAAAGAATTCCGCACGATCCGGCAGGACTGATCGATTTCTTTCAGGAGGGCCTGGAATCGCTTGGCGCCCTTGCTGAGCGAAGCTGGCATGATCGGCTTGAACTGGTCGCCGAAGGCCGGGCCGCGCGACTGTGGAATTTGGATGGAGCCCTGCTGGAGACTGAAATTCATTTCACAGCGCCGGAGACCTCCGGGCCCCGAAATGCGCAAACCGAAGTGTTTCCCGGCTGCCCGCTCACGTTTCATCTGGCGGAGGCTCTCCGGCCCGCTTGCCTTCAGTTGGAGCGAGCCGTGCTGCAACCGGATCAAAACTCGCGCCCGCCAACCTCCGATGCGGCGGAACGAATTTGGCGGTCGCAGATGCCTGGCACAATACGATGGAAGCTTGGAGCGCCGCCGACTCCGGATTGGCATTTCTCCCTGGTTGCGCTGGTGCGCAGCGAGATTCAGGCGATCGATCAGCACTGGTCTCTCCACCGCCTGGCTATATCACTTCCCGACGGAACTCTGGATGAATCGCTGGCTGGCAAGCTTGATTTTGCTCAATTTGGGGCCGAACCGATCGGCGGCCTTGCGTGGCCCAAGCTGTCGCCTGAATCTCTCCTTCAGCTCCTCCGTTCCGCGCTCGGAGGAGCGCTTGATGGCGACCTTGCGGTAATTCGCCGGCGTCAGGAAAATTATTTACGACGGGAAATTGAGCGAATTGATGCCTACTTCGAGAGCTATGAGCGCGAGTTGAATGAGCGAATGGGCCGCTCGCGGCTGGAAAGCGCGAAGAGCAAATTGATGGACCGTCTCAAGGCAGCGCAAACAGAGCGTGAATCCCGTCGCATCGACCAGGTTCAGAGGCATGAAATCCGCGTCATCCCGCATCTGGATGCGGTGATGATTTTCGCGGAACCGGCTTGGCGCGCCCATGTCAGCTATGTTCGGCAAGGGGAGAATTGCTCGCAAGCCGCGCTGTTTGTGCCGCGTTCACGGCGCTGGGTGTTCGGATCGGAAAAGGTGGGGAACTGATCAACACGAATCTCTCCTTGTAAGTTCGCGACTATTAAAATTACCTGTCTCACGCAATGAACGTATCTGCTCTTGTTCCTCCTGTTCTTCGAAACGTAATGACGCGTTCGCGTCGCGAATCCATTGTAGTTGCCGTCATCGCGCTGTCCGCATTTGTCGCGGTTGCCAATGCTGCGCCTGGTTCGGACGGTCTGACCGGCAAACCGTGGATTGATATGGACTACGGACCGTTTAAGACTCACTCTTTGGAGGTTGGAAAGGGGAATATCGCGAACAAAGGCATCGCGATTCGAGTGGATCCGGGGCTCGGCGGAATCACCCGGGGAAACGAGTTCTTGCTGTTTGAGACCGACACCTTGCGCTTGGCGGGCGGTTGGACGGGGCCGAAGTTCAACGATTGGCGGAACATCATGCACAACGGAGAACATCAAACTCACGCGTCGATTGTTGGCCGCACCGCGTTCGCAAACCCGGATGCGCCCGGCTGGGGTGACGCCAATGGCGGGTTCGATGACACACGTTTTTTGGGCCGGGACAACCGTCGATATGGTCCGATGGACCGAAAGGTCGGACAGTGGAAAGGCCTTTTTCTCCACGGGAACAATGTCATTCTTTCCTACCGGGTTGGGGAGACGGATATCCTGGAGCTGCCCGGCGCGGAAGGATCGTCCGGGGAGCGCATTTTTTCTCGAACATTGAACATGGGACCGCGAGAGAAGGATCTCTTTTTGCAAGTGGCGCACCAAGATGGCGTGCAACCGGTGTTGCGCCGAGTGGGCGATCGAGCGGGCGCTGCGGGTCAGATAGCGGTTTTTCCAAGGAAACGAGAACAGCGAAATCCCGACGCGGATCGTCGTGGCGCGTGGATTTTCTTGGACGGCCAAACGAGCATTGGTCTGGATCAATCGGAGCGGTTCGACTTGACGGATTCCGACTTCACATTCTACGCGAGGCTGAAAACCGAAACCGATGGCACAATTGTATCCCAGGCACCACGTTCAGGTCCGTGGGCTCCGTTTGGAAAGACACTTTTTGTGCGCAACGGACGGCTCGGTTTCGACGTCGGATGGGTTGGAGCAGTGGAGTCTGGGAGATCCGTGAATGACGGTGATTGGCATCGAGTCGCAATCTCTTACGGCGCAGCTACGGGGAGCGTTCAGTTGTTTATCGATGGCGAACTTGACGGAGTCGGGAAGCTTCAAGTTCCAAAAGCGAGCGAAAGCCGGCAGGCCGCGGAACGCAGAGCGGCGATGCGGGAGTTTGTCATGCGACTGGGTTATACGTCACCCGATTTTCCTGCGTCGAAGGGGGGCAGTTTTCTAAGCGGTAGTTTGGGTGATGCGCGGTTCTACAACGCCCGGCTTAAGGAGGGCGAACTCCAAGATCTAGGCCGGCGCCGATCGGAATACGACGATAAGCGGATCATGGCCCGTTGGGATTTTCGCGAAATGAAACCCGACGACCCTGCTGTAGCGGATGCTTCGGGAAATGGATTTACGGGGCGCATTGTCCGCGTCGAGAAAGAAGAAAGCGTTTCCGGAAACAATATCACAGTCGCGGGATTGATCGGAGGCGATGGCAAGTGCGAATGGATGACGACACCGGACGGGCACCTGCGCCTGAAGATCGGCGCAGGGATTGATCCTGTTTCTCTTAAGCTCCTGATTGGGCAGATTCCCGATGCGACGAATATTTCCGATTTCCAACGACTGGTTGATGGATCCCGTGATGCCGCCAATCTCGCGCCTCTTACGCAAGGCGGGCCGCCGCGTTGGACTGAAACTGTCATAACCAAAGCCGCTCCGCTTGGTGCTCCGGACGGGCCCTTCGTTGTCGAGGCGATCACCGTCCCATTCGATAATCCGTATCGCTCCATGATGCGGCTTGGAGGATTTGATTTCTTTCAAGATGGAAACCGGGCGGCTGTCTGCACATCGATGGGCGATGTCTGGATCGTGGAGGGCGTCGGCGGGGACTTGGGCCAGTTGACTTGGAAGCGTGTCGCGACCGGAATGTACGAACCGCTCGGTCTGAAGATTTTGAATGATCAGATCTATGTCACGTGCCGGGATCAGATCGCGCGGCTTCACGATCTGAATGGCGATGGCGAGATCGATTTCTACGAATCCTTTAACCACGATCAGCAGGCAAGTGAGCATTATCATGAATTCGCCATGGCCCTTGAAACCGACCGGGCCGGAAATTTCTATTATTTGAAGGCGGCCGGGCACGATATGGAGGCGCGCTTTCCTCAACATGGAACATTGATCAAAGTGAGCTCGGACGGAAACCGAAGTGAGATCATAGCGAACGGCTTTCGGGCGCCCAACGGATTGTGGGCCAGTCCGGACGGCAAATTCTTTCTTTCGACCGACCAGGAAGGGCACTGGACTCCGATGAACAAGATTAACCGAATCGTTCCGGGTGGATTTTATGGCTACATGCTCGGCTGGCATGAACCTCGAGATCCCAACGATTTCATCCCGCCGGTCGTTTGGATGCACAAGAAGTATGAGAATTCGCCGTCCCGCGCCTTTTACATAGAGAGCGAAAAATGGGGGCCGCTGAACGGAAAAATGGCTTCCATTTCGTATGGCAAAGGGAAGGTGTTCCTGGTTCTTGATGAAGCGGTGTCCGGTGGATTGACTCAGGGAGGCATCACTGAGTTGGATGTGAAGAGCATGCCCACGGGATTGGAGCGTACACGGTTTCATCCGAAGGATGGGCAATTATACGCGTGCGGATTATTCGTCTGGTGCAGCGACCAAACACAAATCGGTGGGTTCTATCGGATCCGGTACGCAGAAAAGCCCCTCAATATGCCCTCCGCGTTTCATGTCGCAAATGATGGAGTCGTCATTCGGTTTACGGATCCGTTGAACCCGGAATCGGCTGGTGAAGCCGGCAATTACAATGCGGAAATGTGGCAGTACCTGCGTCGGCGGAATTACGGGTCTGCGGATTACAAGGTGCTCAGTTCGGGAGTGGGACACGATGCTCTGGAGATCAAGTCCGCGAGTTTGTCCACCGACCGGAAATCGATTTTCCTTCAGATCCCTGGAATTCGGCCTGTTCAGCAAATGCATATCGATATCAATGTTCGGGCGGAGGGTGGCGCGCGAATTCGAACGTATGTGCACAATACGATTCATGAACTGGGCAGGATATCCGGGGCGGACCTTTTGAACGCGAACTGAAAACCCCCGCGTCGAAGGCATTTCCTTGCAAGACCACGGAAATGACGCCGGACAACTTTATGTCGCACATACGACATAAAGTTGTCCGGACTTTGGCGAAGGCGGTTCATCCATTTTGTCTATCTCTTTTCCTACCGCGCGGCAGGTTAGAAACCATGAAACGTTTGCCATTCGCTGGGAATGCCGCGTCGCTTTTTCGGTGGACGCGACTGATACAGTAGAGCGCATGGAATTGGCATTGTCATTCGAACCCACCGGAGCGCAGCACGAACAAGAAATGGCGTTTTCGAACCGTGACGCCTCCTACGACGGAGTTTTCTATTTTGCTGTGAAGACCACCGGAATCTTCTGCAGGCCATCCTGCCCCTCACGGCCCAACCGGGAGAACGTCGAGTTTTTGAGGACGGTCAAGGAATGCATCGAGGCAGGCTACCGTCCCTGCAAACGCTGCCGGCCGCTTGAAACTAACGGCATCCTGCCTTCGTGGGTGTCGGGTCTGATCGACCACATCGAATCGGATCCCTCGGCTCGGATCAAAGCCTCCGATCTCAAAACGCTTGAGATCACACCCGAACGGGCCAGGCGATGGTTCCAAAAACATTATGGAATGAGTTTTTCCGCTTGGTGCAGAGGCCATAGGCTCGCCTGCGCCTTTACCCAGATCCGCGAAGGCGCATCGTTGGACGAATCGACATTTTCGACGGGCTTCGAATCTCACAGCGGATTCCGCGATGCTTTTTCCAGAATATTCGGCCACCCACCGGGACGGACAAGCGACGCCAGCCGTCGTTTAGTCACAACCGTTTGGGATAGTCCCATCGGTCCCCTTCTCGCCGCGTGCAACGACGACGGCATCTGCATGCTTAACTACGTCGATCGGCGCGAATTGGAAGTGAATCTTGAGAATCTGCGCCGTCACTTCGACTGCGCCGTGGTGCCCGGCCAGCATCCGTTCCTCGCGCAATTGAGATCCGAGCTCGCCGACTATTTCACAGGGAAGCTTTCGTCGTTCACCGTTCCGATTGCGCCGCGAGGGACTGCGTTTCAGGAGAAAGTATGGGCGGAACTACAGCGGATCGACTACGGTACGACTCTCTCCTATGATGAACTTGCGAGCCGAATCGGCCAGCCAACGGCCAAGCGCGCTGTCGCTCGGGCAAACGGAATGAATCAAATTTGCATTCTTATTCCTTGCCACCGGGTTATTGCCAAGGACGGCCGTTTATCGGGCTACGGCGGCGGCGTCTGGCGCAAACGTCTGCTCTTGGATCTGGAGCATCGAAGCCGCGCACCAGACGGTCTTTAGCGGCGATGTTGGGCGAAAATATCAGGATGTTCGCGCCTTAGGAGAACGGCGGTACGGTAAGAGAACTTGTGCCACCCGACCTGATTGGAAACTTACCGGCTGCCGATTTGCTCCGTGGCTCGGCAGCGACCAGGGGACTGAAGCGCCCTGCAGCCGGAAAGGTTGTCCATTCTTTCACGGTGCAGGGCGGCTTGCGAGCTAGTGCGCCTCTTCGATGCCTAACTCCTTCAATTTTGCGGCGATATCTTCGCCGTGACTGCCCGTCTTGACCGACTTGTCAATGGCCACGATTTTGCCACTTTTGCCGATGTATATGGTCCAGCGAAACGGAACCTGGCGTTCGGCTGTGACGACTCCAAAAGCCTCGGCCACCTTCTTATCAGGATCGCTTAGGATCGGATAATCGACTTCCAAGGATTCCGCAAACTTTTTGTTAGTTTCCGCGGTGTCAGTGCTGGCTGTGAAGTAGGCCACATTGAACTTGCGGATCGCGTCGCCGCTCGCACGGAGCGACTTGCACTCGGCCGTTCAGCCACCTGTGAATGCTTTGGGGAACCAGGCGATGACGATTGCTTTCTTTCCTTTGTAGTCGGAAAGTTTATGCGTTTTGCCATCGCTTCCTGGTAGAGCAAAATCAGGCGCGGGATCTCCTACGCCAGGAATTGCCGCAAACGCTGTCATTGAAGTGCCTAAAGCGATCAGGGCAGCAACGCTGAGCCCAAGGCTGAGTAATGGAAGATTGTTCATAATGTTGGACGATTTATTGGTTTTTGGACAACAAGAAAAGGATAAGTGTCACCCTCGGTTCCGTCCATTGAAATCGTCACTGCTATGGTCGCGAAATTCGGTTGGGGAGATGGGGATCGCAAAGTCAGCTATCGCGCAATGGGTTAGGTT
>JAQBVM010000279.1 GCA_027623095.1 Verrucomicrobiota bacterium | reverse complement strand
TCTCCTCAATCCGAAGAAGAAGAAGCGGTTCGGGCGTGTCCTCATTCGGAGATGCACCCATTCGAACATGGCGCATCCGAATGAGGACAGCCATTGCGCAATAGAATGCTTCAGTGGGTAAGGGGCAGGTCGAAACCAGCCCCTCCCCGTTGTTACAATGGGTCCATTCCCCATACTGACCGGCGAGCGGATTTCCCGCACCGGGCGACCCCGACTATAGGCGGGAGCCTACGATTCCTTGGTAGGACAGAGCTGTACCCAAGAATGAGGAGTGCCGCCGACAGGGCCACGAGGGCTCCCCCTGAGGCGGGACCGTTCGCAGTGGACGTTCAGCCGTAAGAGACCGTTTCGCCCAGCCAACGTACCGCCTTGGGGGTTGGCCGAGAGCTTCGTGGAACCAGCATCGTGATCGGAGTTGAACCCAATGACGTGCTGCCAAGATAAATCGTAGCTCCATCGGGTTGGGAATTGAACGTCACCTCCCGGTAGTTGAATGCGATATGCGCTTGGTTGGTGGTCCACTTCGTGACATTCACCATTTCTCTCAGGGCGTGCTCGCCTCGCGAAACTTTGAGAGTGTAAAGTCATTGAGGAATGCCGGTTAATAGAGTCGGGGCATTGCCCTTGATGAGAAATGGGCTCTCGGTGGACCCACTAAGTTCAAAGCCGATGGGCACGGTTCAAGAAATCAAATCGGCAATTGCCAATCTCTCGCTTGAGGAGCGGGATAAACTCACTTCCGAGCTTTGCGGCTGGGCGGACGACGATTGGGACCGACAGATGCAGGGCGACGCTGCTGCGGGGAAGTTTGCTGTGCTCAATCGAGAAGCCGAAGCCGCTCAAATGTCCAGGCAGTCACGTCCACTTCAAGACATTTTAGGCGAGCCGTGATCATTCCAAGTCGAGGCACTTCTGAGTTCTTGCGACTTTACGGTTCGCTCCCCGTGCTCTGACCCCCGAGCAAGCGCGTCGCATCCTGATATCCTTGGTGCAGGAGGCATTGTCGCCTGAACTGAACCTTCAAAATGGAATGCGCACCCCGGTTGCGGCGAACGTTCGTGGACCATGGATTTTACTAACGCCCGGTGCGACACCGCAAAACTGTTGATCGAGGAATTTCTGGCGATGCGGATATTCCAATCGGAGAAACAGTTCGCCGACGAACGAGCCGAAAGACAACGACTCGATCTCGCGCGAGATGGCGACCAAGTTTTCGGTCGGCAATTTCGCGGGTGAACGTCCAGTTGATCCGCCGCTTGTCCACGTTGCGTCGATTTTGCCAGGCTGCGACTTCCTCTGCCAGGACGGTCTCAGTTCCCAGACGCCGCCCCGTGCATTGTTTGTCCATATTTCCAATTTCCAATTCCGCCATGTCCAGCCAACTGGCGTGTTTGCGCGTACCGGCCCGGGGATACTCTCTTCTGCGCGATGTCCGAGGCCGAGATTGCCGAGCTTCGCGTAAAGGGGAATTGGTTTTCCAATTATCGGGTGAAGTTGTGTTGTTTCAGCCAGAATAGGCAATCTTTCGTCCAAGGATGCCCATTCGCCAGACCGATCCCGTGCCGTCCTTTTTCGTAAATGTGCAGGTCAAATGAAACGCCAGCTTTTCTGAGGGCGGCGGCGAATTGGAGGCTGTTCTCGACCGGGACGGCGGTGTCTTCGAATGTGTGCCAGACAAATGTGGGCGGTGTATTGGCGGTGACTTGGCGCTCGTTTGACAAAAGCTCAACGAGCTCTGGCGAGGGATCCGTGCCCAGCAGATTGCGTTTGGACCCTTGATGCGTGAATTCTCCCATCGTGATGACCGCGTAACAGAGGATTCCCAAATCTGGGCGAGAACTTTGGCGTTCAATCGGGTCCGCCGAATCCGATTTGCCAAAATCGAAATGAGTCAGAAGAGTGGATGCCAGGTGGCCGCCTGCCGAGGAACCCATAATTCCGATTCGATGCGGATCGATTTCCCATCCACCCGCTTTCGCCCTCACGAGGCGGACCGCGCGTGACACGTCTTCAAGCATGCGCGGATGCCGATATCCACCCGAACCGAGCCTGTATTTAAGAACAAATCCGGCGATCCCATGCTCATTCAGCCACAGTGCGTAATCTTTTCCTTCATGCGAAGCCAGGCCGCCGTAGCCTCCACCCGGACAGATCACGATGGCCGCGCCTGTGGCGTCCTCCTTCTTAGGAAAATACAGTGTGAGTGTTGGAATATCCTTTGGTTCTGTTCCGAGGGCTCCAGGCGCTCCTCCCGGCCAGATTGGCAATGGCTCCAGAGACTGGGCTTGAAGATTTCCCGAAGCAAAGAGGAACACCGAGTTGACGATCAGTGCAAACAGTTTTTTCATGAGGCTCCGCTTCGCGCGCTTCATCGAAGTTGAGTTTGTGTTTCGCTCTGCTCGTAAAGCACCGCGATTTCGACAACGATCGATTCCAACTGCTTAAAATAGTCGTCTTCCGAGATATTGTTCTTAGTGTCCCGGAGTTTTCGGATCTGCAGTTCCAGTTCGTCCCGCCGAGCGCGCACTTCGGGAGACAATTTCCGCTCCGTCGGGCTGCGAAGGAGATGGATCTGGTGCGCCCGGAAGCCGTCGGGTGAAGCAGCATCCTGCGCTTTCTTAACTGCGCGCACTCCCTGAAACCAGTCCGCCGGTGTTCCGAGAGAATCGCCGTTGTCTTCCAAGAGCGAGTGCTCCGTCGCGAGTCGTCCGGCACTCGAGTAGAATTCTTCGACGCGATTGGAAGCGATTAGAAATGCTTCCAGCACGGAGACTTGTCCGTCTTTGTCGAGATCCGCCGTTTCATCGTGAACGGCTTCTGAAAAGTACTTGTGGAATCGAGTCAGATTCTGTTCGTAACCACTCTTGGTCGCGGTGACGATCACGCGCCGCAGCCCTGAAAGCTTGCTGATAAACGGTCCGCTGGACGAAGCGCAGTTTACAACAACAACCGTCCTCTGGAATGGCCGCAACCATTCCGCGCATTCGTCAGCCGTAATGTCAGGGCCTTGTAGATTAAACTTTGGCACTTTTCCGTCGAAAGTTCCGTGCCCGATCAAGATTAGCCAAAGGGCTTCAGAAGAGTCCTTCGGCTCTGTCGCAAGAGCCTGTTTGAGCCGTTGGTAATCTGTGGAGTCCGCAGCGCTGTCCGGACCGATTAGCAAGGTTTGAGCTTCGGCTTTCCGTCCGGCCTCGATCCAAAGATTGGCGGACTGCATGAATGGCTCCTGGTACTCGGGCAGTCCCGGAGCTCCAACGACGACTATCAGACTGGGCGCGGTGCTTTCAGCGGGTTCTGCGACGAGAGAGTCTGCCGCAAGGCAACTGAACAGGCTGAATGCGCCTGTTGCCGCTATTGCGATTCGCTTCCGTTTGCGAGTGTTTCTGCTCACCGCGATCATGCCAAGCCTTTCCATCTTCGGAGGCCCCACTCCGCAACAAAACAAGCAAGGGCAAAGAGGAACACAACCGATGTGTGCCAAAGTGGAAATGACCAAGCATCCGTGATCGGAACCGAGCGGTTCGGCATGCTTTTGGCGAACTCGTTCAGCCGGTCGCTTCCCACCATTTCGCCTCCGGATTGCTTCGCAATTTTCTCGAGAAGGCCGCGGTTCGGTTTCAGGGACCGAAATTCGTCCGCGGCCGGATCGGCAGTCCATCCGACTTCGGCGCGACCGACTTCGAGTCCGGATGCGTCAGTGACGGTCGCCACAGCCTTGTACGCCCCCGTTGTTCTCCCGACGTAGGTTGATTCGTACATGCCGGCTTCCGAAAGTGCCGGTTCTCCTTGAATCCGTATAGAAACATTGGGATCGGTCGATTGCCCAGAAGAGGTTTTAGGTTCGATGTTTAGCGCCACCGGCGCAGTTTGGACATCTACGGAGACGGAGGCGTTATCCATGGGTTGATACTCCTTGTCCCGAACGCGGAGTTGAAGCAGGACCGATTGACTTCCGTCTTCTTTGGGCTCCGCCCGCAAATCCAAGGCCGGCGGAACATCTGCAATGAGCCAGCGAGCTGTTTGCCGCCAGGACTTTGCCAGGTCTTTCTGCAATTCGGCGCTTCGCAGCCCCCAACGCCAGAGATCCCCGATCGCAAGTGCGGCGGAACGGCCATGCCCGAACCGTTGAACGATCAGGGCCGGATACTCAGTGCCGTTCGAGTCTCTTACTGACGAGAGGGCGCTTGCTCCCGGTTTGAACGCGCGAATCGGATTCAACACTTGAAACGACGGCATTGTCTTCAAACGCGCGTTCTCTTCGTCTTCGGTTTTTCGCAGCCGGGTCCACGGTTGAAGCCATCCTTCGCGCGTCAAACTCAGACGCAGCTCAATGTTCTCGAAGTTCTCCGCTGATTCGGGAACCCGATCCAAATACACGGGAAGCAGATCACCGATGGGTGTCCGGTCATATTTGCCCTCTTGAAAAGATTCCTGCCCTCCCAACATTAAGAATCCACCGCCTCGCTCCGAAACAAATCGCCGAAGTAATACCATCTGATCGTGCGTGAAGAACTCTGACTCCAGATCATCAAGAATGACCGCGTGATAACCGAAGAGACCCTCGGCCGTTTTAGGAAACCCTCCCAAAAGTTCCGTGTCATCCCGCACGTTCAGTCTTATCAGGACCGGTTGATCATACCTCTCCGTCTCCGCGTCAGCCTTGTCAAATCCACGGAAAAGCGGATTGGCCGATTCGTTTTGATGTCCGCGAAACTCAAACTTTGGCTCTCGGTTGGCGATTCGAATCAACCCGACCAACTGAATCTGGTCGTCCTCGGAAAGCGCTCTGTTGAGAAACTTAAATTCCCAATTGGGACGTCCCGAAACATAAAGTATTCGGAATGGACCTTTGCCGCGGTCCACGACGATCATTTGGCTGTTGTTTGCGAGTGTAGCTTCCACGGAAGATCCGGGATCGTCAAACTGCTCATTCTCACCGTAGGCGGAAACGGACAAGCGATAAAACGAGATGCCGCTCTTCTCCGGGCGAAATTGAAATCTAAATGAGATTGCGTCCTCATCAGAGCCGGATTTTTCAGTTTGCTCCATGACTTTCTTTCCGGACGGATCGAAAAGCCGAGCGACAATGTTGGTTCCCGGATAACCCGTCACAAACGCCTTCGCATTGATTGTCACCGGAGCGTCCTCGAAGGATGTCTGCGTTACATTCACCGAATCAAGAGAGATATCGTGCGAAGGCTGATTTTTCCCTATCAGAACGGGGTAAATGGGTGGCAATCCCGAGAGGTCGATCGAACCGTCGGGAATATCGGTGGCGTTTCCATCCGAAAACAAGAGAATTCCGGCCAGGGGTCTGCCTTGATACCGATCCTTCAACGTCTGCAAAGCAGTGCCAATGGAAGAAGAACGCCCTTCGAATGTCAGCGGAGCAAGATCCTTGATCGCGTGGACACGCGAATCAAACAGGTACCGACGCACATCAAACGTTTCGTTCAAGTCCAGTTGCCAATCGGCACGATCATCCCGGATCAAATCCCGCAGAATCTCGGAGCGGTATTTTGATTCGCCGCGATCCCGAATCTGCATTCCTTGGCTGTTATCGATAAGCACGAGAAAGAGATTCTCGCCAGGGCGGGCGCGAGTTCCGGTCCAAAGCGGTTCGAGGAGACAGGCGGCGAGTGCGAGGACACCTAAGATTTTTAGAGTTCCAGCGACCACCTTGAACCCTGAGCGAACCGGAGCACGGCGATAGGACCAGATCCCACCCAAAAGGGCGGCGGCGAGGAGCGCAACGACAGGAAGAAGCCAGTCTCTTCCCGAGAACAGCAGGGTTGCCATCAGCGTGGACTTGAGCTGCCCAATTCCTCGTAGTAGCGCCGGACCAGTTCGGAGTACTGAACCGGAACCGGATCGCGATCAATAGGAACCAGTGAATCGTTGGATTCGCGCCGGGCCAATTCTTCCGAAACGCGCTGGCGAACTTCAACCAGCGGAGCCGCGATATCAGCCTGCACGAGATCCCATTGCGGATCTTTGCTGTGGCGCTTTAGATCGACCCGAACGTTTTGCGCTCGTTCGCGGATCTCGGCGATGCGCGTGCGCAACTCCGGGACACTCACCATTTCTTCAACGTCTCGCATTCGATCAGACCATTCCGTGAAGTTTCTTCCAGTAAGGGGGCCACCATTGAAGCTAAACCTGTCCACCACGTCGTTCCAGCCGCCTCCGCCCCCGCCCGTCCGTGCTCCGCCTGGTCCTTGCTGATCTCCTCCGGACCGATTGCCACCGCGTCCTCCAGCCTGTCCTGATTGAGAACCTTGTTGACCTTGTTCGGACGAAGCTTGTTGTCCTCCCTGCTGACCCTGGCCTTGGCCCTGGCCGCGTTGACCTTGTCCCTGTTGACCTGGCTGTTCCCCCTGGCCACGTTGACCTGGTTGGTTACCTTGCTGCTGAGAATTCGCGGCTGTCTGGCTTTGTCCCTGAGAATTCGGTGATTGCGATTCATTGCTGGATTGCGACGAGTCCGAGCCCTGTTGACCATTTTGCGCCGTCTGCTGGCCAGGTTCGCCGTTTTGGGAGGCTTGCGCCGATTGCGCGGCACGGGAACGATTGGTCGAGGTGCCGGCCGACGGATTTCCGGGTTGGCCCCGCATCGCTTCCTCAATCTCTTGATTCAACTGTCGCGTGAGATCGTCGAGCTCCGAGCGAGCAAGTCGGAGCGACTCGAGTTCGTCTCCGAGCACACTCTCGGCGGCCGTTTCCACACCTTTCCGCAAGTTATCAATAATTTGACGCGCTTGCCTTTCAGGTTCCGCGGCCTGTGTGACGAAACCGCGGCGCAACAGTTCGCTGGACATTTCGACCGAGTTGTTGGCCTTTGTTTGATCGGTCTTTCGAATCGTGTCGTATAATTGTTTCGAAAGCAGCGGCTCGGCATGTTCCGCAGATTCGGTGATGCGGCGCATGTTCGTCAGAATGTTTGTGAGACCGCCTTTCTGTTCGGCTAGCTGATCGGCGAGCGCGTTTCTTTGATCGGAGTCGCTGAGAACTTTTCGTTCAGGCTGTGCCAATTTCTCGATTTCTTGCGCAATGGTTTCCTGTTTTTCGGCAAGTTCGCGCGCCTGAGAGCGGAGTTGCTTCACTTCATCGGAAAACTGGCTCGACGTCTGTTTCCTGAAATCTTCCCGCAATTCCTGAAGACTCCGCTCCGCCCTGGTGCCGGCCGCCAGAGCCTGGGAAACCGCCTCATTTTCCAGCGCCTCCGCGGCACGGCGAACGTCCGAGCGCGTCTGCTCGAGTTGCTGTTTCGCCTCCGACATCTGGCTCTGGTTCTCTGGGCGGTTCATGCGCTGTTGCAACGAATCGACATCTGAAAGAAGTTCTCGTTCCTCGTCTTTGAGGCGTTTGAGCTGGCGGCGAACAGCTTCCTGTTCGTCTTCGGACTTTGCTTCTTGCAGGGCGGTCTGCAGTTCTTGTAGGCGTTGGTTCAGATCTGCCTGGCGGCGCGCCAGTTCTCGCAGCCGGTTGAGCACCTGAAGTTGCTCGCGCTGCTGGGGATTCTGCTGTTGCTGAGTCGCTTGGCGCTCGGTTTCGTATCGGTTCTCGGTTTGGCTCAACTCCAACTGATTAAGTTGTTGTTGAGACCTGCCGCCACCGCCACCACCGCCACCGCCACCGGATTGGCTGCGGGACACTTGAAATTCGCGCGCCTGAAGTTTCAGCAAAGCCTGATAACTCGCCTGCTCAGCCGCGATCGCCGATGGAAGTGGTTTGGTCGAATTCTCCTCGGTCGCATCGGTTAATTGCTCCAGCGCCTTCTCCATTTCTTTGATCACGGAATCAATCAACGGTTTAAAGTCGGGACGCTCGTTTTGCGTCTGCAATTCAGTCGCCTGCTCCAATGCTTCCTCCTGGGAATCCCGCACGACTTCCGCGTCTTCTTTGTATTTCGATGAAGGCTTTGTCCGGTTTTCCCGCCTCCGAATGTTCCAAGTCGCGTTCAGGATCTCTTTTTGAAGCTCGGCCAGTTTCTGAGATGGACTCTGCTGTCCTCCTTGCTGACCGGACTGTTGTTGTTGCTGCTGTTGTTCGCCGCCCTGCCCTTCGCGAAAAATCTCCTCGAAATGCTTCACCTCCGCGAAATAGAGATCTCCCGAGGTTCGTCGGATCTCACCATCGGGCCCAAGGTCGTCGGCCCAAAGAAAGTAACTCAAAAGATTGTCCGGTTGAGCCGATAGATCTTCGAGTTTCACGACATCGTTCAACGCTTGTTTCTCAAGGGCTCCCGCTGTTTGTCCAAGTTCGACATACGTCGGCTCAGTTCCACCCAATGCATAGGCAACGCCGTATCCCTTCATTCCAAAGTCATCGGAGGCTTCGGCAACGAGAGAAACCTCTTCTATCGGCGACACGCGAAGGTCACGGCGCGGAAAAGTAAGTTTAAGTTCAGGCGGCCTGTTTTCCAGTACGTCGATGACAATCTCAGTCGGCATTTTGTTCGCTCGCCCGGCGGAATCGACCAGTTCCAGAGTGTATGTCGTGCTTTCGATCAAAGGCAGTTTCAGTGACAACAGATTCGAGTTCGAATCTTCCGGGGTCAGAAGTATAGGCGCATTGTCTCGGCTTAGCAGCGTGGCGGACGCCACAGGTTTGTTTAGGCGGAAAGAGTAGTCCAAAACGGTGCCTTCAACGGCGCTGATATGCCGAGTGTCTTCGATCGTTTTTTTGGGAAGACCGGTGTAATCAGGGTAAGTCAGTGTCGCATCGGCTTGGACGACTTCAGGAAAATCGAAGACAGTAACCTTGAAACATTTGGTTCGGGTATTGCCAAACTCGATCTCGTAAACAAGATCCGATTTCACCTCCGGAATCATTCCTCCAAAAACGGGATCATCAAGGTTCTTGACCAGCGGAATTCTCCGATTGTTGTCGTTTGCTGAATTGACAATGAGGACCGCGTCCTTGGGCAGAGAACTCCCAAATCGCGCAAGGACAACCAATCCGCTCCCGCGCACGACATTTGTGTCACCCGGCGAGATCGTGATGGAACCTGCGGCGGCCAATCGAGCGGGAGCACTTGGAGCGATTCGCACAGCGGCGATCACGAGTCCGGTTAACAAAGCGAGGCCAAACCATTGGAGGCATTGAGCGAAGAACAACCGCTCAACATATCTTTGAGCCCACGGCTGCCTCTGGTTCTCACTCAATGCATCGTTGATAACGCGTACCTGCAGATAATTCAGGCCGCCGGTGGTTTCATCTGGTTTCTGTGCAACCGCCGCCAGAAGAAGTGAGTTAAGCCTTGGATTCTCGCGTTCGATTTGTTGCGCAATTCCTTTGTAAGCCGCGCCAAATCTTCCGACGCGCGTCCAAACCACTGCGGCGCCCGCGACGATTCCGGATAGAAGCAAAGGGATTGCCGCCGGCATCCACCATCCAGACAGTTCATAGACGGTGAGAAGGATTACAACCACGGCACAACTCCAGGCCCAACAAATCGCCAAGCCTCGAACAAGGTGGAAAGCGCGGTAGGATTTCGTGATCGGCTCCAAGAGAGCCTTTAGGTGCGAGTGAGTCATTTCGGTCTGCCTGTCGGCTTCATTTCTCCTACACGTGTTTCAATTAATTGCAAATACCTTTACATATTTTTTCGCGTTGGCGCCGAACAATTGAACGGCGTGCGCGAGGATCGCCGTTCGGCTTAAAGCGGTCGGCTGCTGCGAGACCGCTCGGGCTGGAGAACGGGCGATCGATTTGGTTCGTCGAAGGCGCAAATGTTCTGGCACGCCTCATACTCGAAGCGGGAAACTTCCGGCTTTGCCGGAGGACTCGCTTAGTTTGACAGTTGCGGGAGTCGGTTGATATGGGCGACCGGTTAAGCCTTTGCTTCCCCTCACCCTAACCCCACTGCCATTGAATTAAGCGTATGTGGTTCAAAACACGATTTTTTTGACGTTTCTCTGAAAGTGA
>JAQBVM010000278.1 GCA_027623095.1 Verrucomicrobiota bacterium | reverse complement strand
TCCAAGACGCTGCCGCGTTCATCGAAGTCTCGTCAAATTCTTCAGCAGCGGATGCTTCTCATCTGGCAATGGTTCCTTTGGAACATCTCGGCCTTCTCTCGTTTCAAGGAAGAACGACGACACGAATTGCGACTCAATGCAACTTGATCCTTCTTCCGCGAATTCCGTGGTTTTACTGAATTCAAAAAAATGAACTCTCATAAAAGAAATCTTCGTGGCTTATGATTCAATGGTTCTTGTCTCGAACGGTGCGCAGAGCGGTCGAATTGCGCCAGCACGTCAAACGGCTCGTCAATGAACAGCGCGATCTCCTCACCGCCGACGCCGTTGAACGAATCACCAACGAAGGCGCTGCGCTGCAGGCTGCGATTGCCTCCCGATGTTCCAAAACCGACATCGAAGACGCCATCACGAAATTCATTCAGGTCGCTGACAGATGGCTGAAGCCTTACCCCAATCCCGGCTTCCGCGACAATGTCAAGGAGTTCTTCGTTGCCGCTACGGTGATCTTGGCGTTTACCACGTTCTTTCTGCAGCTCACGAAAATTCCGACTGGTTCGATGCAGCCGACGCTCTTTGGGATCACGGAAACGGATCTTCGCTCGGAGCCCGATTTTCAGATGCCGGGATTCCTGACGCGGGTTGCGCGTTATTGGATGTGGGGTGTTTCGTATTACAGAGTGACGGCAAAAGAGGACGGCGTCGTGAAGGAGGTTTTCCCGCCTCGATTCATTCTTCCTTTTATCAAACGGCAGGAAATTAAGGTCGGGAATCAGTCGTATGCCATTTGGCTGCCGCCGGATGATCTGCGCAAGCGGACTGGGCTGAGAGAGGGTCAATCTTTCCGGGCGGGTGAAGATATCATCCGGGCGCGCGTAGTCAGCGGGGATCATTTATTGGTGGACCGTTTGACCTATAATTTCCGCAGGCCGCAACGGGGCGAGATCATCGTATTCAAAACAAAAGGGATTCCCGGACTGGCGCAGGATCAGCTCTATATCAAACGCATGGTTGCATTGCCCGGAGAGAAAGTGCGAATCGGAAACGATCAGCATCTCCGCATCGACGGAATTCGCTTGGACGCCGCTACCCCACGATTTGAAAATGTTTATTCATTCGCTGAGCATGGAGAGTGGCGATATATTGGCCATGTCAATCAGGCGATCGCCAATCGCTTGACCCAATCGCTGCTCGCGCCGCTCTATCCGGACGAGACCCACGAGCGCACTGTCGAATCCGACCGCTATCTAGCCATGGGAGACAACACGCTCAACAGTCTCGATTCACGCTATTGGGACGGATTGCCCGAACAGAACGTGATCGGGAAATGTTGGTTCGTTTATTGGCCCTTCACGGACCGGTTCGGTTGGGGCACCCGATGACTATACTTTCGAGGTGTTTCCTCCACGAACCTCGGTGGGGCGAGACTCTGTCGAGCCCTGACTTCCTCTTGGATTGTCCGTCCCGCCTGAAATGGGGTTGTGGGAACAGAGGGTTTCCGGATTCCTCGGTGTCTCCATTGCGCCTTCTTCCTCAGTTTGATCCCTTCAAGGCAAGACGAGGGCTCCACGGAGTGTTGCCCCACCATCATTGGTTGATGGCTCTCGACCCTCGCTCAAATTTTGGAGATTTCCAACTCTCCCGTGGACCCTCAACGAAAGTGATCTTGACAACAACCCGCCGCATAGGCACCGTTCACACCGTCGAAAAGACCCGATTCGACTTAGTTGGGAGGTGCCCTTTCCAATGTGTCGCAATTCTGGTCCGTATCCTGCTATAAAGTTGCTGTGTTTGGTAGGCGATAGCAAAAGTTAAGCCGAATGAGAAAAAAGGTGTCCGACTCGAGCGGGGTTGGTGCTCTCTTCGGTTCGGTGGGGGCGATGGTGAATGTATCCATTTGCTCCCGTAAGTCAAAGAATCAGAAACACGAAAGAATTAGCTTTACATTGTGAATAAGTTGTGAACAACTAGTGGACAACTTTTTTTGAGGAATCTAACGATGTGCGAAAAAATCTGAAATTTTTGCTTGCATCAACCTTGAAAAACTCCTATCTCTACGCGCAATGCACATAAAACTTGGTCAAGCTCCGACAGATATGCGAACGAATAGTCACCCTAAAACTATCATGAAATGCCACTTTAATAACTCTAGTGGGAAACGCCACAGCACGGGCGGGCTGTGGGCTTTGTTTCTCGTAGTGTGTACGCTGGGACTCGCCTTTAACGCTGAGGCGCAGCGATACCGGGCTGTGTCGAAGGCGCTTGATTCATCGCTGGAGAGCTTCCTGCCCGCCAATAACGCGATCGACCCTGGTGAAACCAACACGGTGGCTTTCACGTTTAAGAATATCTCCGGTGGCGAACAGAAAAACGTCAAGGTCACGATGACCCCTGAGGTTGGGGACGTGGGTTTTTCGCTGACCGGCCAACAGACGATTGGCACGGTTGCTAAAGACGCCACATTCACTGTCGCCTTCCGCTTCCGCGCGAATGGACCGGCCGGGGGAACTCTCTCGCCGCGCTTCTCGTTTTCGGATGACGGTGGGGCGACGACGCTTGATCCGACCGACGAAACTAAGTTTGATTTCCAGCTTGGGGCGACGGTGGTGGGGAACTTCCAGTTCGCTAATGCCGCGTCCATCACGATCAATGATTTCAAAGTAAATACCGATACGACGAAGGATAACGGCCGTGCCTCAACCTTTCCGTCTGAAATCACGGTTGACGGAGTGCCAAACGCAATTGGCCGAACGGGTGAGCGCGTTAGCAATGTTCAAGTAACACTCAATAACGTCACCCACGGTTATTCTCAAGATATCGCGGCGGTTCTGGAGTCTCCCAAGGGAGCGAAGATTCTTCTCATGCGGAAAGCGGGTGGAACGGTTTCGGGCTCGAACGCGGGGATTGACAATGTGACGTTGACTTTTGATGCGAAGGCTTCGGGGAATCTCCCGCCGGCTTCGCAGATCACATCGGGTTCCTTCAAGCCTACAGCTTTCGGTCCTTCTCCGACTACAACAGACCTGATCTCGGCGCGGGCACCGACCCAGCCTTACTCGACGGATTTGGCTACGATCCGGGCTCCTGGTGTTGGGGCCGCGGCGACGCAGGCTCAGGTTGATGCGATTAACCCCAACGGCAAATGGAAATTATACATTGTGGATTCGACTGCTGGTGATTCCGGTGTGGTTGCTGGTGGATGGTCGTTGCAGATTGAAACCAAGAAAGTCGTCGTCTCGAGTCCTAGTGTGACCCAACCAACAATCTCGCAGGGTGGAAGTGCCTCGATTGCCAAGGTGACAATTGATGAGGATACCGTTTTCGCGGATGACAATGCGGCTTTGACCAAAGAAAATTCCAACGGCGCCGATCATCCAAAAATAGCCACGCTACCTTCCATCCGTGTTGCCGATCTTGAGACTGCGGGCGATGCTTTGACGGTTGCGGCGGTCTCTGGAAATGAGGTTTTAATCAAGAGTTCGAATATTAAGTTAACCGGTGGGACAAAGACGACCGACGGCACGGATTCCGCCCGCAAGCTTCGCGACTACACGATGGATTTCCGGCCGGAACCGAATGCAAACGGCGAGACCACGGTGACGATAACAGTTACTGATGCAGCTGGTCTGTCTTCATCGACCTCATTCACGTTGGTGGTAACGTCGGTGAATGACAAGCCGACTTTCGTTAGTTTCCCTCGTAATCAGACAGTAAACATCGGAAATTCGACACCTGCCTTGGCGTTTCAAGTGAATGATATTGAGCTTGGGCCAAACGGAGTTTTGGTCACGGGCACATCGGATACGCTGGGTAATGTTCCGAATTCCAACATCTTCTTCGCTGGGAGCGGGACGGATCGCACAGTGACTATCATTCCCGCATCCTCTACGACTGGTTCGGGGGCTCCGACAGACGCGACGATTACCGTTGTGGCTTCAGACGGCACTGATATTGTCTCTAAGACAATTCGAGTTGACTTCAGCGCTACGGCTGGATTTCCCACAATCTCACCTCTGGATTCGCTGACCTTTGACGAAGACAAAAGCAAGGCGCAGAGCTTCACGCTGCGATCGGGCTCCTCGACGCCGGTGAATAACATTGCCTTAAGTTCCTCGGTGACCGCGTCAACCCTTTTCCAAAGCACCCCGTCGGCAAATGCTGTTGGGGCGACGGCTGCGGCTGCGCTTCCAGCAGGATCGATTTCGTTCTCCGGCACTGATAATGAGCGCACGGTGACCGTGACGTCGGCTGCTGGGTATTACGGAACTGCCACGATTCAGATCACAGCCACAGATTCCGGGGTTGCGGGCCGTGTGTTCAACACCTCGTTTGCGATTACTGTCAATGAAAAGAACGCAAAACCGACTGTCACCTCAATTAATCCCGTGGCAATTGATGAAGGGAGTAAGACGGGTGACCTGGCCTTCACGATTGGGGATCGCGAAACACTGGCGGCTTCTTTTGTTAATCCGACGGCGGCGACGCCCGCACCTGCTGCTCCGAGCGTTACTGTTAGCTCTTCAAACACGAGTATCGTTTCGAACTCCGTCTCGGATGGCACCACTCCTGGAATTTTGATTCAGGGAAACACTGCCAACCGAACAATTCGTGTTGTGCCCGCGGCAAACGCATTTGGTAAAGCAACCATTACGGTCACCGTGACTGACTCTGGCAAGCTGGGGTCAAACACGACGGCTAGGGACGGAACCGGTGGGGAGACTGGCTCTACCACCTTCCTAGTGACAGTGAATGCCGTTAACGATCCTCCCACGATTACCCTTGTGGAGGGTGATGCAACACTGACTGCGACTAGCACCACTGTGGTGACAACGGTTGCAGAAGCCACGGCAACAGCGGGTGGAACGGCTCTTGGAACAGGAACCGGAAACACCGACAAGAGTATTGAACAATTTCTCTCTTTGACTGGGATGACCGCGGGCGCTGGCCTCTCTGCTGCGGGTGATATCCTCGAAGGCGACCAGACGGTGACGATCACGGCGGTTTCGGATAAACAGTCAGTCATACCGGATTCCCTTTTGAGAGTTGTTAACACTGGCGACGCGAATGCGAATGCATCGTTCCAGAGCTCATCAGCCATTGACCGGCGTCTGGCGTTTAAGACGCTGAAGAATGCCTACGGCGATGTAGGGATTACACTGACGCTTACAGATAATGGCGGTACGGATCGAGGTGGAGTAAACACGGTGGTTCGTAAGTTTAAAATCTCTGTCACGCCGATTAACGATCAGATCGGACTTGCCAACATCGCGGATCAAGGGAGTGGGGCCGCTCCGCTGTCTAATAAACAAGGTTTGTCGGTGCCGATTGTGTTGACCGATGTTGAAACAAGTGCTCCCAACGTGACGTTGTCGGCTACTTCAGGCACTACTGGTGTTGTAGCAGTCAATGACATAACGTTTGACGCTAGTAAGACCCGGATCGCAATTGTGCCGGTGACTGGTGCAACAGGTTTGTCCCTCATCACAGTCACTGCGACGGATCGGGGTCCCAAGGATGACGGAACTGGTGCTACGACGACTATATCCAAGTCATTCACTGTCAACTTCGGTAACGTGGTTGTAAGTAATCCGCCTTCGATCGACACCATTAACACCCTAGCGACCCCGATCACAGTGATTATTTCCGAGGAAGGTGTTGCGACCGGATCGATTGTCCTCTCACAGACAAAAACAGACATAGCGGGTGCGACTGTAGCAGTGACTGGAGCCGAGGCGGATGCAATCAAGCTTACTGGAACGTCTGATAATCAAGACATCGTCCCGAATGCGAACATTCTGTTTGGCGGCTCAGGACTAAGTCGTTCAGTTGCGGTGATTCCTGCCGCTGAACGTTTCGGCAATGTCAACATTACGATCACCGCCACCGACGCAAGTGGGCTGTCATCGCTCAGCAAAACCCTGCCAGTCTCTATTCGGGCGGTTGAAGGAAATCCAACCCTAACAATCACGAAAACCGCTGATGCAAAATGGTCTGGAACTCAGGCTGGCAATGATCTGACGTTCACTCTGAAAGAAGGCGAAACTGTTGCTGATTCGAAGACCGGTTCCGGAAAGATTGAAATCAAGGTGCGTGACCAATGGTCTGAAACTGCTTCGAATGATCTGACGATAACGATCGGTTCGGACAACACTACCTTGGTGCCCGTCGCAAACGTAGTGATTGATAAGCTCGCGGCGCCGTCTGACGTTTACGGCCTCCAGACCCGCACCGTTACGATTACACCGGATTCTGATCGGAGTGGTGTTGCGAATATAACACTCACGGCGAAGGATAATGCTGGGAACTCCAGTGCTGTTGCCAAGATTGTTCTGACCGTTCTCGAGGTCAACGACGCGCCAGTAATTACTTCGGTCACCGCGCGGAGCATTCTTCAAGATTCCGGTGTGCAAACTGTTAGTTTGTCCGGAATTAACCCCGGCCTAAAGGAGGGAGCTGCTCAGAACATTATCGGTCTCTCGGCTCAGGCGTATGAGTCCGGGAAAGATACTATTTCCGCTGCTCTGATCACAGGCATTACCGTCGCTCCGACAGTGAGTGCGGGCGCTCCGCTCGGTGGAGCCGCCGGCGGAACCGCGGATCAGACCGCGACTCTTACATTTAGTCCGGTAGCCGGCAAGTTCGGCACCGGTGACATCTGGGTCACGGTTCAGGACAACGGTGGAATCGTAAACGGTGGGAAAGATACCACAGTCATAAAATTCCAGGTTGCCGTTGCCCAGTTTAACAATGCGCCCACGATTAACCCGATCGCCAATTTGAACTTCGATCAGCAGAACGCCACAACGATTGGACCGATCGCCGTGACAGTTTCGGATCTCGAAACAGCGGCTACGAACTTGGTGGTGACGGTTACCAGTGACAATCCGACGTTCCTCCCGGAGGGTTCGATCGTTCAAACGATTGGAAGTGGGATAAACCGCGGATTGTTGATCACTCCAGCGAAGTTGCCCGCGGATTCCACAGCAACCACAGCGATCGTCAAAGTGGTTGTTTCCGACCGCGGCGATGCGAATGGTCTGAACATAAAGAGTGCGGAACGCACCTTCACAGTGACATCAACGCCGGCTGTCAAGCCGACGATCAGTGCAGTTAGCAATCTGGTTATCAACGTCAACAAGGACTCGGATATCATCTCGGTGACCGTGGCTGACGCTCAAACGCCCGCCGCCCAATTGGTTCTGACGGCATCATCGGATAACTCCGGTTTGATCGCGAATGCAAACATTCAGTTTGCACCCGCTGACGCCGCAAATCCGACCGTGCGCCGTTTCATTATCCGTCCGACGGCGGATCAGTCTGGAACGGCAAACATCACGTTAACGGTGACGGATAAGGATGCGTCTTTTGGTCAGACATCAAACTCGTCTGCCACGACGAGCTTCCAGGTAAAAGTCTTGGGTGAACCTCCAACAATCACGGCGATCGCCGATCAGACAGTGCAAAAGGGTGGAGCCGCAGGGCCGCTCAGTTTCACTGTTGGTGCGAAACAAACCTTCCCTGGCTTCCTGACAGTGACGGCGACGACCAAGAACGAGGCGTTCTTGCCTCTCGCGAACATCCTCGTGGGTGGTAGCGGAGCGAATCGCATTGTGACTGTCGGACCGGTTGCCAATACGGATGGTAATTCTACGGTAACCCTGACTGTCACTGACCTCCAAGGCCAGAGCAGCTCAAGCAGCTTCCTAGTGACGACACCTGTGATCCCGAACACAGCGCCGACGATTTCGGCGATTTCAAATCAAGCCAGTGATGTCGATAAATCCACGCCGGTATTACCATTCACCGTTGGCGATGCGGCAGGCGAAACTCCAGCGACCGAGCTGGTTGTGACTAAGAACACTTCCAACCCAGCTGTGGTGCCGGTTGATAATATCTTCCTCGGCGGCACCGGAGAGAGCCGGACCTTGTTCGTCAATCCTGCCGCTGGTGCTTCCGGTGTTTCAACGATCACGCTGACCGTGACGGATAAAGGCACCTCTGGAAGCGATCCGAAATCAGCAAGCACATCGTTCACTGTGACGGTTGCTGCTAATAATGCTCCGACAATCTCGAGCATTGGGAACCAGACAACCTCTCAGAACACCGCTCTCTCGGGAATCGCATTCACAGTCGGTGATTCCGAGACTGCAGCCGCATCGTTGGTGGTGACTGCTGCATCGGATAAGGCTACGGTGGTAGTGAGCACCGGTATTACGACCGCTGGTAGCGGAGCGAATCGCACCGTTGCAATTAGCCCGGTTGCCAACGCCTCGGGAACGGCGACGGTAACGTTGACAGTCACAGATGCCGGTGGAAAGACAGCGACTAGCAGTTTCACGGTAACTGTTAGCGCGCTTGCTGGTGTGAAAGGTGACTTCAACGGCGATCGTCAGCCTGACCTTCTGTTTCAAGACAGCGGTGGTTTCTTGGCCACATGGTATATGAATGGTGGAAAACTGACCTCTGCTGATTTCTTGCTTCCGAGTAACGTCGGTGATCCGGCCTTCAGGGTTGCCGCCACGGCGGACTTCAATCGGGATGGTCAGGAGGACGTTCTATTCCAAAGCACGGATGGCACGCTGGCTGTATGGTTGATGAATGGCACCCAGCAGGCGAGTGCGTCTCTGTTGACCCCGAGCAATCCGGGAGACAGGAATTGGCAGGTTGCCGCGTCTGGCGATGTGAATCGTGACGGAAAAGCAGACATTGTCTTCCAACATACTGACGGAACATTGGCTGTCTGGTACATGGACGGAACGAGCCTGAGTTCAGCGGCTCTAATCGAACCTGCGAATGCTGGCGCCGGATGGAAAGTCGTCGCGGTCGGTGACTTGAATGCGGACGGCAAGACCGATCTGATCTTCCAACACACAGATGGAACTCTGGCGATGTGGGCTATGGATGGCAGCAAACTGACATCCGCTGCATTGTTGGACCCGTCTCACCCAGGTGATGCGGCTTGGAAAGTTGTCGGCGCAGCGCCAATTGCCAAGCGATTGTCGATCGCCCTAAGTGGCGCTGCGGAGCGACCGACTGCGGTAACGACAACTGCTACGGGAAGTGGAACAGCGACCCTGATTGGCGACAAACTAACATTCAGTGTCTCTTACTCCGGTCTCTCTGGAGCTGCATCCGCTGCTCACATTCATGGACCTGCGACCACGGAGCAGGCTGCTGGAGTATTGATTGACCTGGCGCCATTCAATGGTGGCGCATTTGGAGCGTCCGGGACATTGTCTGGAACCGTTACACTGACGTCGGCTCAGTTGGCGAGCGTCCGAGACGGTTTGACCTACGTGAATATCCACACGGCTGCAAATCCTGGTGGCGAAGTTCGCGGTCAAATTGTGGCGAATAGCGCCAAAGCGGGTCAAGTGGACCTGATCTTCCAACGAAGCGACCTCACTTTGGCAGTGTGGTATCTCGATGGAAGCAAACTGAGCTCCGCCGCACTGCTCGATCCTTCGAACTCTGGCGGAAGCTGGAAAGTTGTTGGTCCGAAATAGTGATAGGCTAAGTTAGATTGAAAATTCAGAACCGCCCCGGATCATCCGATCCGGGGCGGTTTTCTTTGTAACGGCGAAGAGCATGAAGATCCTCTGGGGACCGGAAACTCCCTACTCGGGAGTGGAACTGCCACACACTCTTGTGAATTTCGGTAGTTATGGAGCGGAGTATAAAGCGGGTAATTCATGGGAAGAGCTATTTGCAAGACTACCGAAAGGATTCTATCCAGACCTTGTGGTCTGGAAATACCCGGACACGAAACCTTGGCCGATCATCGATGATTGCCCCGTTCCTTTGGTGGGAATTCTGAACGACTGGAGCTTGTTTTTTAGTGGAGTGAGAGGGGTTATCGAAACATGCGACTTTGTTTTTACCGATCGTTATGGCGTCAGACCTCAAAAAAACAGGGGTAAACCGCCGGAAAGACTGACCGGTGCAAATCCC